>JAKFUW010000081.1 GCA_021732545.1 Alphaproteobacteria bacterium
GCATCGCCGCGTGGCTAACCAATATGTGTTTCATAGTAACAAATATCAAATTCAACATATGGTCACGCTGTAGCATTCTAGCGCGGCGTTAAGAGCGAGGGAAATATGGGCAGTGCAAACGGATTTAAGGCTGCCCAACCCGTTGCAGGTTCTTCTACACAGGAATTGTTTTATGCCGCTGACCGTGCATTCGAGCGTGGCCATTTAAAACAAGCCATGATGCTGTGTCAGCAATTGCTGCAAGCCAATGAAACCTATGCGCCCGCTTATTTTATGCTCGCCACGATCACGATGGAACTCTATCAACACGATAAAGCGCTGAAATTTAATGCGCTGGCTGAGCGCTTTCAACCCAACAGCTTTGAGGTCTATTTTCAGCGTGGAAAAATCCATTTTGTGCAAGGCAACATGGATGACGCGCTGATTGCGTTTGAGCGCGCGCAAGCGTTGCAGCCTGGCAATGCCGTGACTGCGATGTTGATTGGCGATGTGTTGGCGCAGCAGGGGAAGCTTGACGCGGCGATCGAACAATTTTCTAAAGCCACTTTGTTGCAAGATTTACCCGAGATCTTAGAACATAAAGGCATCTGTCAGCAGCAGGCGGGTGATTACGATGGCGCCAAGAAATCGTTTAAAGCGGTATTGTCGCGCTTACCTAATTATGCGCCGGCGCTCACGCATCTTGCCATCATCGCCTTGCACGAAGAAGAGGAAGACAAAGCCGAAAATTATCTGCGTAAGGCACTGATGATTAATCCGCACCATCAAGAAGCACTGGTGGGATTGTCATCGATCTGCCTTGGCCGTCACCAGCTGGAAGAAGCGACGAATCTCTCTCGCTTAGCCATCAAAGTAAACCCACATCATTTCAATCTCGTGATGGGCGCGTTGCGCTCCTTAACTGCCGCCGGATTTCTGGATGAGGTGGAGACGGCTTTACGAAATTTATATCAACAACACCCCGATAATCTGCAGGTGTTGGTGAGGCTATCAAATATTCTGGCGCCACGCGGAAAGCGCGATGAAGCATTGGTTCTGGTGGAAAAAGCACTATTACAGGTACCTACCAACAGTGCCTTGCTTCATACGCGGGCTGCATTGCTTGGAGATAGCACCGCCGTGGCTCCTGCCGATTATGTCGCTAACATGTTTGATGGTTATGCCGAGCAATTTGATTATCACCTGCAAGAGCAATTGGGCTATCACACACCGACCCTTATTTCGCAGGCGTTGCGTGATGTGCTGCCTGCCGATGCACATGGATTATCGCTGCTGGATTTAGGCTGCGGAACGGGCCTTGCAGCGCAGGCGTTGCGAGACATCACGAATGTGAGAGTCGGGGTGGATTTATCGCCTAAAATGATTAGCAAGGCGCAGGCAAAACATATCTACACCGAGGCTCATGTTGATGAGTTGGTGCGCTTTATGCAAGCCGATAGCCGCGATTATGATCTGGTGGTAGCAGCCGACGTGCTGGTCTATATCGGCGATTTGAATCCATTATTTGCAGCTGTCAGATCGCGCATGAACGCAGGCGGATTATGTGCGCTTTCAGTCGAGCGCGAAGAAGGCGAACATGATTATGTGTTGCGGCCATCGGGTCGTTATGCGCACTCGGAACATTATCTGCAATCGCTTGCGGCGTCACATGGCTTCACCATAGAGCACAGCGCGGTGTGCGATCTGCGCAAAGAAGCTGGCTCCATGATTGTAGGCACGGTATGTATTTTGCGGAAAACGCCATGACCGCGCTTCATATGTCTGCATTTTTATCAGGCTTTCAATGTCTGGGCGATAGATGCGAAGACACCTGCTGCAAAGGCTGGGGAATGCAGCTAAGCGCGCAAACTGTGGAACGCTATAAGCGCGATGCACCGGAACTATTGGACGCCGTGACAACGGGTGAAGCGCAGCACATTATGAAGCGCGATCCGACCACTGATTATTGCGTGAAATTTGATGCCGGATGGTGCGGCGTTCATGCCACATATGGCACCGAATTTCTCGGCGATGCGTGCCATTTTTTCCCACGTGTTACCCGAGGATTGGGTGATGATGCGATGATGACCGCCAGTATTTCGTGCCCTGAAATTGTGCGCTTAGCAGTGCTGAAGGATGGCGGATTTGAGTGGCAAGAAAGTGAGGCCACGCGCCTGCCTGATAGTTTAAAGAACTATGTGCCAGACGCGTTGGATGCGCAAAAAACCCAAGCGGTTCATCAGTGTTTTATCGCCGCCGCGCTCGATGAAACAGCGTCGCCCGAAACGATTATGGCGCGCATTCGCAGTGTGGCGGCATCGCTGCAAACCATCGATATGGCAAGCTGGGCGCAGGCTGCACCCTTTTATTTAAAAAATGCCGATGCTAGAATTCCTGCACCAGAGGTGCAATTAGCCGATCCGTTTAATCTGCTCAACGCGTTGCAAGGCTTGGTTGGCGCTTCAAAAAAAACCAACCGCCCCAGGTTAGATGCCACGCTGTTTGATATGCAAAGCGCGCTGAAAGTGCAGCTCGATTGGGAGCGCCTGACCATCCACACAAGCGAGGATAGTCTGGCTGCGTGGCAAGAGATGAGCAAGCGCTGGCAGCACGAATGGGCAGCCGGTTTCGCACCGATTTTGCGGCGCTGGATTGCAGCGCAATTATCGGTGGCATTGTTTCCCTTTGCGGGTTTTGGCGAAACGCCAGAAGACCGCGCCACCATTTTGGGCGTGCGTTTTGCCACGGTGAAACTGGCGCTGATGAGCGCCTGCCAGATGTCCAATGAACGCATTGATGACGACACCACGGTGCGCATTATTCAATCGCTCGCACGCTTTCTCGACCATCTGGCCGATCCTGAATTGTCGATGAAAATTTACACCGAAACCGGTTGGGTGCGGCAAGCGCGCCTTAGCGCTTTGATTGGAGTTTCATCATGACGCAGTCCACAGAGAAAATGGTCATCACCGAAGACTATCGCAAGCAGCAACAAGAGCTTCACCAAAACCCTAATTATGGGGTGATGTCGATTCAGTTTGCACCGATTGTTAAGCAAGTGATCGAGGAATTTAAGCTGCAAAGCCTGTCAGACTATGGTGCAGGAAAACAGAACCTCATCAAAACGCTCAATCAGCAATTTAATTTTCATCTGCCTTATTTTCCTTATGATCCTGCATTCCCCGAATATGGCCAAGCCAAGCCCGCCGATCTGGTGTGTTGCATCGATGTGCTGGAACATATTGAACCGCAATTGCTCGATAATGTGATCGAAGAACTTGTGCGGATTACGGTAAAATATGGTTTATTTTCGGTTCATACGGGCCCTGCGGTTAAAGTGCTTACCGATGGCCGCAACGCTCATTTAATTCAACAGCCATCATCGTGGTGGCTACCCAAATTATGCGAGCATTTTGAAATCTATATGCTTAACCCAACCGCTGGTGGTTTTTTTGTGATTGTCACCCCGCGCCGCACTGCAACTGTTTAAAGGACTATTTGATATGCAACATCGCGCACCTGTTTTTGAACCGACTTCTGCTCTGAACGATGCGATGAAACTGCATGGTGAGGGTAAGCTCAAAGAAGCCGCCAGCGCTTATCAACAGCTGGTTTCCGACACGCAAGCCAACCCGGAGATACTGTATTTACTGGGTGCAATTCATGATCAGATGGGTGAGGTGCCAAGCGCCAAACAATGGCTGATCGAAGCGATTGAAGCTTCTCCTCACACACAAAAATATTATGCAAAATTGATGGATGTGTGCGAGCGGGAAAAAGATATTGAAGGCTTGATCGATGGTCTGGTGCGGTGGCTGAAAGTCAACCCTGACGATATGAAAGCGAGTCAGGAATTAATAACATTAAGCCTCAACAGCAAGCACTATGAAGCGGGGATGGCGCAGTTGCGTGGTATGCTGGAAAAGGAGCCAAACAATCTGGCGCTGCTGCAAGTGATGTGTTTATTTTATGTGGAGCGCAAAGATTATTCGAGTGGGCTGGACTATTTTGAGCGCACCTTTAATTTGCAGCCTTACCAGAATTTTGATGTGTGTAAGGCCTTTTGCTGGGTGCTTCATCAATCGGGGCATTTTGAACGCTCGCTGGAAATGTCAGCAAAAGTACTACAGATGAAACCCGACGATCACGAGCTTTATATTTTGCATGCCAGTAATTGCCTGGCAGTCAAAGATTATGAAGGCGCGCGCGATACTTATATTCAAGGCCATGCGGCGTGCCCGGATGATGTGCATATTCATTTCTCGGTGGGTTTATCCAAATTTCATGTGTCGGCGATGAAAGAGGGGTTTGATGAATATTCCGGGCGCTTTAAGCTGGAGGATGAAGCCGTTTATACGTTGCCATATGCGTGGTGGAAAGGTGAGCCGCTTCAAGGCAAACGGATTCTGATCTGGGGTGAGCAGGGCGTGGGCGATGTGTCGATGTGGGCGACCATGATTCCGTGGATTCTGAGTCAGGAACCTGCCAAGCTCACCATTGCGGTGGAGCCTCGGATGATACCGCTTTTTGCGCGCAGTTTTGCGCAAGCCGATGTGATTGATATTCGCCAAAAACCCGAAAACACCCAAGATTATCATCAGGCGATGGGTGAGCTGATGCGTTATATTCTGCCGCATTACACACCCAGTGTTATGACACCGGTTTTGATTGCCGATCCTGAACTCACCGCGCAATTACGAGCGCGCTACCAAGCTGCGGCTAAGGCGCGCGGCGCTAAGCGCATTGTGGGGATTGCGTGGCATACGGGCAATACGATTACGGCCTATGTTCGCAACATTGCGCTGCGCGAATGGGCGCCGTTGTTGGAGCTGGATGAGGTGCAATATGTGTCGCTGCAATATGGCGATCATGCGCAAGATATTGCGAAAGCGCAGGAGGCATATCCGGGCGCATTGTTTGTCGATGATCAGGTGGACGCCTTGAAAAGTTGCGAGCAAGCATTAGCGCAAGTGGCTGCGATGGATGAGATTATTACCATTCAAAGTGCCACTGCGCATTTTGGAGGTGCGTTGAACGTGCCTACGACATTGCTGCTATCGGCATCATCCGATTGGCGTTGGGGAACCAGCCGTACGGATTCGCTGTGGTATCAGAGCGTGAAGGTGGAGCGCCAACACGAATAGCTGAAATGGGAGCCGATGATGAAGGCGCAGGCAGCGCGGTTGAAAGCGTTGTAATCACCCCGTTTTTTATCTGTCACCCCGCACATTCCGTGAGCGATCGCGCTACGCGAGAGCGAATGGAAAAG
>JAKFUW010000073.1 GCA_021732545.1 Alphaproteobacteria bacterium
CGAAAAATCTGACATCGTATTCCTCGCCTTCATCGCCGCTGCAATCATCAAAACGCTAATTTAACAACAGTGCCTAGGTATGAAAAATAAAAAGCTAGAAAGCGTTTTATCGCCATATTTGCATGATACAGATTATAACACAAAATCACTTTGAGGGACTTAATGAAGACTTAAGTTTGCGTAAGGTAATTTCAAACAAGTCCAATTAAGACCCTAAGGGCCTGAAATATATGGAGCGGGTGATGAGATTCGAACTCACGACTTCAACCTTGGCAAGGTTGCGCTCTACCCCTGAGCTACACCCGCTTATTGCCAACTGCTTAGCAGAAGCGGCAGATTAGGCATATAAAGCTAAATTGCAAGTGTTTTTGTGAGGCTATAAAGTCGGTGGATGTTCAGACACTTATGCTAGACGGCGCGCGATGTTTATTCTAAACATAACAATATGACGCAATTAGATAGTCGATTATTGGAAATTCTGGTGTGCCCTGTAACCAAAGGCGCGCTGCGCTATGATGCGGCAGCGCAAGAGTTGGTGAGTGAGCAGGCGGGGCTTGCCTATCCCATCCGCGATGGCATCCCGATTATGTTGGTAGATGAAGCACGCAAGTTAGTCGTTAGTCGGTAGTCGTTAGCGTTCGCCATTAACAACTACCGGCTAACGGCTAACAACTACCGACTAACGACTAATTTCATCCACAGCTTGTGCACATCTTACTCACAACCCACCAAATACGCGTTGCAAGCGGGTGAGGATTCCCATAGATTCTATGCATCATGCAATGGGTTTTTGCCCGCACGCAGTGCACACTAAAAATAAGAATATCATCCATGTTAACATGGAGATGACTAACCGGCTGAGCAAAGGATTTTCACGTGTTGGAATTTGGATTGATCGAAAAAGGCGGCGTCATCATGCTGGTGCTGATCGCACTTTCCGTCTATACGCTGGGCGTGATGTTCTTCAAAATGCATCAATTTTACACAGCCGGTGTGTGGAACAGCAAATTTATTGATTACACCATGCAACCCATTCGTCGCGGCGAATTGAGCGTGGCGATGCGGATGCTCGCACCCATTCGCAACCCTGTGGCGCGGGTGATGCGTGTTTCCATCGAGTGCATGCGTAGCAAAGGCATGTCGGCCAAAAATCGCGAAGCGGAAATCAGCCGCATTGGCTCGCAGGAATTACGTTATATGGAATCGCATTTGCGTGGGCTGGAATTGGCTGCGGCGTGCGGCCCGCTGCTTGGGTTGTTGGGAACGGTGGTGGGTATGGTGACATCGTTTCACAGCCTGTCGCAGGCGGGTAGCCGTGTGGACCCCTCGATGCTGGCGTCGGGTATCTGGGCGGCACTTTTAACCACGGCAGCGGGGTTGATTGTCGCAATTCCGGCGCTGGCGGCCTATCATGTTTTTGATAATATGATTGAGCGGGTGCGCGCGCAGATGAAAGATGTGACGGTGCAGATTTTATCGCTCGAAGACCGCGCATCGCTGCATGAAGATGAATCGCTGCGTCTGGACGCTGAGCGCATGGAGCAAGAGCGCGAGCTGGAAGCCGAGCGCCACTGGCAAGCCGAGCAAGAACGCCAAGCACTGCAAGAACGCCAAGCGCTCCAAGAGCGCCAGGCGATGGATCAGGAACGTGCGCGCATGGATGTCGCGAGCCGCGAAGAATATTGGCGCCGCATGGCCGAGGAACAAGAAAAAACCATCGAATCGTTGCGTACCGGAACGAAAGCCACCAACACGTTGCGCTTGCTCAACCCTACCTACCGATATTAGGACTGTCATGGATTTTGACCGTCACATCAGGCGCTCGCATCACCCGGATCTCACGGCATTGACCGATGTGATGTTCATTTTGATTATCTTTTTTATGATCACCACCAGCTTCGTATTGTCCGAATCGCTGGAGGTGAAATTGCCTTCTGACATCAGCTCGAACCCTGCACCCGCGAAGCATATGCTCGCGGTTACGGTTAACGTTGCTGGGCAGGTGGAAGTATCGGGCAACCTCTATTCCAGTGCCGATTTTAAAGAGATCATGCGCCGTATCATCGCGCGCAACCCGAACCAGGCCATCGCACTTTCCGCCGCAGCGGGAGCCAGCGTGCAGCAACTGATTTCGGTGCTGGATATTATTTATTTGCAAGGTGGAAAAAACGTGCAGATCGATCAGATGTTTGCAGGCGCAGCTTCGAACATTGGTGGTGATGTGGTGATTGGCAACACCGATGGCGACATCGGCGAAGTTCCCAAGGGCAGGGGGCGGTGATGCTGGAAATGGAGCGCCGCCGCAAGCCTTTGCGCCGCATCAATATGGTGGCAATGATCGACATTGTGTTGATGATTCTGATCTTCTTTTTGATGGCGGGAAGTTTCCAGCAATTCGAAGTGATTGACGTGACGCCACCCGTGGCTGCTGGTGGCAAAGCGCTGAGTGGAGGGCCGATTGTGGTGCTGCTTGGGCGTTATGATGAGATTGTGATCAATGATGACCCGATGTCGCTCGATCAAGTGCAAGCGACGCTTGGCAAATTGCTGAAATCTAACCCCGAGCGCGTGGTGACCATCAAAGCCGATGCGCGCATGGATGCGCAGCGGATGATTGCGCTGATGGATGAAGTCAAGCTGGCGGGTGCTGTCAATGTTTCCTTAGTAACAGTAGGCCAATAACATGGCATTCATCGCAACACCTGAATCACTCGCAGCTTACGGCATCACCCGTATGCGCCCGTTGCATTTGAGCGCGAAATATTTCTGGCGCATGGTGGCGGCTGCTGCCGCGCTGCACATGATGGTGCTGACCCTGTTTGAATGGATGCCAGACAGCGCGCCGCAAACCATCGAAACGGCACCGATCAATATTCGGCTCAGTGGCGCGCAGCGCGAAGCTAGCCGAGTGCTCAACCCCATTTCGGGGTTGGAAGTGGTGCAGGTGAGCGAGAAGCCTGTGAAGTCGGTGGCGACCCAAGCGCGCGCGCCGATCCCTGCGAGCAAGCCGATGAATTTGAATCAGGCTCCGTTGCCTCAAACCACCGCGCAGCCATTGGAAAAACCAGTAGCGCCTGTTGCTGTGGCACAAAAAGAAACGCCAACTCAAGAACAAAAACGCATCAAAATTGATGGGAATCTGAGCAACCAAACACCGATTC
Source organism: Alphaproteobacteria bacterium (assembly GCA_021732545.1). GTDB lineage: Bacteria > Pseudomonadota > Alphaproteobacteria > Rickettsiales > UBA3002 > JAKFUW01. The sequence goes on from JAKFUW010000073.1 coordinate 3,162, forward strand.
CTGCCGCAACCAACGTGGTGGTGCCGGTGCGCCCCAAACAACCACCCAAGGTGGAGCAAACGCAAGCCGCGCCCGTGGCCGCTGTGACCGAAAGCAAGGATTTGCCGCCGCCCGCGCCTGCATCTTCGGCACCTGATACGGTGCCTGTTGCAAACACGCAGCCGGTACAACCAGTGGTACGTCAGCAACGATTGCTAATTCACCCGACGAACAATGGCGGTGCGAGTGGAGCGAGTGGGAGCGTGAGCGCGAGCCTAACTCCGATGAGCATTGAAAGCAATGGCCTGATTTATGGTGAACCGCAAGGCCGCGAGGCGATTGAAAATATGCGTGTTCGCTATGAAAAAGAACTTTCCAAATGGCTGGAGGAACATAAACAATATCCAACGGCCGCACGTGCGCTTGGGCAGCATGGCAAGCCGGTGCTGCGTTTGCGGATTGACCGCAAAGGCCAGATTAAATATTCTAAAGTGGATAAATCCAGCGGTTACCGTTTGATCGATGATGCGGCGCTGGAGATGGCAAAAAATTCCAGCCCCTATCCTGCACCTCCCAAACATTATCCGGGTGAACTGGTGCTGGAATTTCTGATCCCCATTTCCTTTGATTTGAAATAATCAATTACTCCCTCCCCCGCATGCGGGCTTGGTCTAGAAAAATTGATGCATCGGCATCAATTTTTCGTGCACCAAGGGTTGGGGTGGGGGAATGAAAATAGCGCAAACGCGTGACCTTGTTCCCCCCTCTAACTCCCCCCGTAAACGGGGAGAGAACTCACGCCCAGCACTCTTGTGAAGTGGCTCGCAAAAGCGTGTGGATCGAGCGGTTGGCGGTTGACGGTTGGCGGTTGACGGAATATAGCTTTATCCGTCATTGCGAGGAGCGATTTGCGACGAAGCAATCCATATGGATTGCCACTCATTTTTTCAAAATGCTCGCAATGACAGGTGGAAAATGCGTAAAAAATAAGGACGAATCATGGCACCCATCCAAACCTTGCTGGTGACAGGCGGCGCAGGATTTATTGGCAGTTGCTTTGTGCGCCAGCGCGCCGCGGCGGGGCAGAAAATCATCGTGCTCGATAGCCTGACCTATGCTGGCCACCGCGAGAGCATAAGCGGCGTTGCAGGCGACGTGGAGCTAGTGGTGGGCGACATCAATGATGGTGCGCTGGTGGCAGCGCTGCTTGCCAAACATAAACCCGATGCCGTAGTGCATTTTGCCGCTGAAAGCCATGTTGATAATTCGATTTCGTCGCCCGGTGCATTCGTGCAAACCAATGTGGTGGGAACCTATAGTTTGCTGGAAAGCTGCCGCCATTATTGGAATGGGTTGCCCGATAAATCCGCGTTTCGCTATCTGCAAATTTCCACCGATGAAGTCTATGGCACGCTTGGCGACACGGGTAAATTTTCAGAATCCACCCCTATGCAACCAAATTCCCCTTATTCGGCGAGCAAAGCCGCAGGCGATCATTTGGCGCGTGCGTGGTTTCATACCTATCAATTCCCCGCGATCGTCACCAATTGTTCCAACAATTATGGCCCGCGCCAACACCCCGAAAAACTGATTCCATTAATGACCACGCACGCACTCTGCGGCAAGGCGCTTCCTGTTTATGGCACGGGCAATAATGTGCGCGATTGGATCCATGTGGACGATCATTGCCGTGGCGTCTATCTGGCGCTAACACGTGGCACGCTTGGCGCGACCTATTGTTTTGGCGGCAATGCGGAACGCAAAAATCTGGAAGTGGTCAAAGCCATTTGCACAGCACTTTCTGAGCTGACGGATAAATCCGTTGCCGATTATGAATCGCTGATTACGTATGTAGAAGATCGCGCAGGGCATGATTGGCGCTACGCAATTGATGATAGCAAAGCGCAAAAAGAACTTGGCTTCACTCGCGAACATACGTTTGAATCGGGTTTGAAAGACACAGTGAAATGGTACTTAGAAAATGGCGCATGGTGCGATGTGGTGAAAGCACGAAAGAGCGAAGACACGAAGGCAGGAAAACAAGAAGACATGCAAGCGCTAAATCAGAAAGCATCATG
>JAKFUW010000080.1 GCA_021732545.1 Alphaproteobacteria bacterium
AGCGGGGGGGGGGGGAGGTAACAGCATACATGTTTATCTCCTCAAAACAACTTCATGAATGTTTTTCAATCCAATAAGTGATCACAGGGCGCACTTGCTCGCGGTAGCGGCGGCCATTGAAGATGCCATAATGGCCAACATTTTGTTGCAAATGATAATGTTTCATCGATTTATTTAAGCCCGTTGAAATATCGAGCGCGGCTTTGGTCTGACCCACGCCCGAGATATCATCGAGTTCACCCTCAATCGCTAAAATCGCGGTTTTGGTAATGGCTGCGGGCTTGACCAATTCACAACGATGCACAAATTCACCATCGGGTAAGGAATGTTTTTTGAACACTTCCATGATGGTTTGCAGATAAAATTCACCCGGCAAATCGGCGACCGACAGATATTCATTATAGAAGGTGCGGTGCCCTGCCGCGCTTTCACCATCGCCCGCCACAAGATGTTTGAACAGCTGCACGTGGGCATCCACATGGCGATCAAGGTTCATGGTCATGAAGCCGGTGAGTTGCAAAAAACCCGGATAGACGCGGCGCATAAAGCCCGGATAATTAAACGGCACACGCGTGACGACGTTATTTTCAAACCATTGAAACGACCGCTCTTTGGCGAGGCGGTTCACGCCGGTCGGTGCTTTGCGCGTATCAACCGGCCCGCCCATCAGGGTCATGGTGGCGGGTGCGCAGGGGTCTTTGCGTTCATTCATCAGCGCCACGGCGGCATATAACGGCACCGAAGGCTGACACACGGCTAGCGTATGGGTGTTCGGCCCCAGATGATGCAGAAATTCGATCAGATAATCGATGTAATCATTCAAATCAAACGTGCCTTCGCTGGTGGGCACATCGCGCGCATCGGTCCAATCGGTGATATAGACATCGTGATGGGGAATCAACGCCTCAACGGTGCCGCGCAGCAAAGTGGCATGGTGACCCGACATGGGCGCTACGACCAATAATTTTTTGGTGTTTTGCTTAAAGCCCGGCCGCGCAAAATGCTGCAGCTTACAAAAAGGCTTGGTCATCACCACTTCTTGGTGCACGTCGATCAACGTGTCGTCTAGCTTCACCGATTTAATGCCAAATTCGGGCTTGGGATATTTTTGCGTAATGCGCTCGATCAGCTCGCTCGCTGCGGCCATGTGCTTGCCATAGCTGGTATAAGAAAGCGGGCTGAGCGGGTTGTTGAACATGTGTTTGCCGGCGCTTGCCATCATGCGCAGCGGCGTCATGTTGAAAGAATTCATTTCATGGAGGTTATAAAGATTGCTGTTTTCAAAAGGATTCATGGTGTCTTCTTTTCTGTAGCTTTCATAGCAGGTAAGGGTTTGCTTCATGGCATCAGAGGGTTGCGTTTTGTAAGGTGTAAGCATTGTCTATCTCCTTAGTATAAAGGAATAATCTGAAGAAAGGATTAAGACGCATTTTCTGTATATTGTATACATTCGCAAACCTACCACATTATTATGTGGTATCCAAGCAAAGAAAGCGTGCAGTGCAACACAGTTATTTAGCGTTTTTACGCTCGCCATCGCGCAGCTTGCCCAGTTCTTCGCCCAAGCGAAGTAATGAGCGGCTATAATCATTGCGGTCGATGATTACCTCGATTAGTGCCATCTCGTCAGCCGCCACCGCCGCTTTGATCGCCGCTTCGCACTCGCCCTTGGTGCGCACGTGATAGGCTTTGCCATAATCTAACAGTTCGCACACTTTGGTATATTTCCAGCGATGAATTTCATTGAAGCTGCCATCCAGAATTTTGCGTTGTGTGCCATAACCGTCATTGTTTAAAATAATGGTGATGGGTTTCAAGCCATATTTGGCAGCGGTGGAAAGCTCGGTGCCGGTCATCTGAAAGGCGCCATCGCCCACAATGGTGAACACGCGCGAATTGGGTGCCGCCACTGCCGCACCAATGCTGGCTGGCACGGCAAAGCCCATCGATAAATAATAGGCGTCGGATAAAAAATTATTACTCTTTTTAGTGCGAAGGCGAATCGCGCCGACCACGGCGTCACCCGTATCGCACACCACGGTGTTATGTTCCCCCACATGCAGCCCTAAAATGCGAAAAAAATCTTCGACCGTTATATCGTCACCGCGTTCATCTGCGGTCAGTGGCAACGGAATGGGTGCGGGGCTTGGTAGCGACTCATGAGTGAAAGTAGGCAGTGATTGCGCAATTAAATGGGTTAAAAAATCTTTGAATAATATGTGATCATAATGGGCATGTTCGACGCTGGCTTTTTCATTCGTCACCACAATCATGTTGCGAGGGTTTAGCGATGATGCACCAAAGCCAAACAACACATCGCTGATGAAGGCGCCGAGCATAATCACACAATCGCTATTTTCCACATAGCTTTGCGTGTCTTCTTCCGACATCCGCCCCGCATAAACCCCGATATAAAGCGGGTGATGTTCACTGATGACGCTTTTGCTAAGCAAGGTGGATGCCACGGGAATGTTGCATTTTTCAGCAAGCTCCATGGCTAAATCGGTCAGGCCAAAGCGGTGCAATTCAATATCGGCGATGATCACGGGTTGTGTGGCCGCGCGTAATTTAGCGGCGGCATCCTCCACGCAGGCTTTCAGATTTCCAACGTCGCTTTCAGGCGCAATGTAATGCTTGATATTGGGCGCGCGCGTGAGCATATCCACCACATCATAAGGCACTTCAATGTAGCCCGGCAGCGATTGTTCCTGCACCGCGCGCACCACGCGCACAATCTCATCGGCAGCCGTTTCAGGATCAAGCAAAACGGCACTCGCGCAGGTGACTTCATCATAGATTTTGCGCTGGCTATCGAAGGTGCGCACCTTGTGATGAATCAACTGATCCGAGCGTTTGCGGTCATTTGGGGAAGGGCCGCCCGATATCACCAGTAATGGGCTTTTTTCAGCATAAGCACACGCCACCGAATTGAGCATGTTGAGTCCGCCTACACAATAAGTGACGCACGCCACACCGATTTTTTTGGTCATGCGCGCATAGCCATCGGCGGCAAAACCCACGGATGGCTCATGCGTCATGGTGATGAGTGTGAGATCGGATTTTTCGAGCCAGCGAAAGGTTGGCAGCGCAAAATCGCCCGGAATACCAAACACATGGGTGATGCCTTGCTGGTGCAGATAATCAAATAAAAATGACCCAACGGTGTGTGGTGATTCTGATGGCATACGCTTCCCCTTAAACTCAATTTTTAGGCCATTGCGAGCGTAGCGAAGCAATCCAATTTTCGCAACACATTCATCAAGCTGATCGTTTATCGTTGATATTTTCTGTAACTGTCACCCCGTCTTTATAAGCCTGTCCCCGCGAAAGCGGGGAGGGTCTGGTTAGGGTATCGGATGCAGCACCAGACCCCGCAACTCTTCCATTCGCTTTCGCGCAAGCGCGACCGCTCATGGAATGTGCGGGGTGACAGCTATTTAATGTTGAGCAATTTATTGATTTTGTCTCGCAAGGCAGCGGCTTGCTCAAATTCCAGATTCGAGGCAGCATCTAACATTTTGGCGCGCAGCATGGCGAGCGCCTGATCGCGGTCACCATGTTCAATTGGATCATTGCTGTTGGTCAGAGTTTCTTCTTCGATATGGCGCTTGAGATCATCGGAGATGGATTTTTTAATGGATTGCGGAGTGATGCCATGCGCCAGATTATGCGCGACTTGAATCGCGCGACGGCGATCGGTTTCGCCAAGCGCCCCTTTGAGCGAATCGGTCATTTTATCGGCATATAAAATCACCCGCGCATCGACATTTCGCGCAGCTCTGCCGATGGTTTGAATCAGTGACGTTTTGGAGCGCAAAAACCCTTCTTTGTCGGCGTCTAAAATCGCCATCAGTCCGCATTCGGGAATGTCCAACCCTTCGCGCAACAAATTCACGCCGATGAGTACGTCAAAGATTCCCAAACGTAAATCGCGAATAATCTCAATGCGCTCGAGCGTATCAATATCTGAATGTAAATAGCGCGTTTTTACTCCAACTTCTTCCAGATATTCACACAGCTGCTCGGCCATTTTTTTGGTGAGGGTGGTGACCAGCACACGCTGACCTTGTGCCGCCACAATTTTACATTCCGCGATCAAATCATCGACTTGCGAGCCAACAGGTCGGATGATGCAATCAGGATCGACAAGCCCTGTGGGGCGGATGACTTGCTCCACATATTCGCCGTTCGTCCAGCTAAGTTCGAGCGCGGCAGGGGTGGCGGACACATGAATGGTTTGCGGGCGAAGTTCATCCCATTCTTCAAATTTCAGTGGGCGATTATCCATGCAGGAAGGCAACCTGAAACCATGTTCCGACAGCACCGATTTGCGCGATTTATCGCCTTTATACATGCCGCGCACCTGTGGCAGCATCACATGGCTTTCATCGACAAACAGCAAAGCATTGTGCGGTAGATATTGAAATAAAGTGGGTGGCGGTTCGCCTGGCTGGCTGCCTGCTAAAAAACGCGAATAGTTTTCGATCCCCCGACACATGCCGGTTTCCAGCAGCATTTCCAGATCATATTGTGTTCGCTGTTCCAATCGTTGTGCTTCCAGCAATTTGCCGTTGGCGTGATACCATTCCAGCCGATCTTTCAATTCCTCTTTGATACCGCGTATCGCTTTTTCGAGTGTGGGTTTGGGGGTGACATAGTGGCTGTTAGCATAGATGGTGACCGCGTCCATGATGCCTAACGTTTCGCCCGTTAATGGGTCAAATTCGGTGATCGATTCCAGATCATCGCCAAATAACGAAAATCGCCAGGCGCGGTCTTCCAAGTGAGCGGGGAATAGATCGATTGTGTCGCCGCGCACGCGAAACGTACCGCGCACAAAACCGATATCGTTGCGCTTATAATGAATGGCGATGAGGGCAGCCAAAAAATCTTTTTGGTTTAGCGTTTGGCCAGCCTTGATGATTTGCGTCATCGAGGCGTAGGTTTCGGCCGAGCCAATCCCGTAAATGCACGAAACAGATGCCACCACAATCACATCTTGGCGTTCGAGCAAAGCGCGGGTGGCCGCGTGGCGCAAGCGGTCGATTTGTTCATTGATGGACGAATCTTTTTCGATAAAAGTATCGGTTTTGGCGATATAGGCTTCGGGCTGATAATAATCATAATAAGAGACAAAATATTCCACCGCATTGTGGGGGAAGAAGCTTTTC
>JAKFUW010000078.1 GCA_021732545.1 Alphaproteobacteria bacterium
TCACCCAAGATAAAATCTGAAACCGGAAAATTCGTTTTTTCATCGATCTTATCAAAAATATCTTTGCGTTTTTCTGGCTCAGGCTGCCGCACCTCCGTTGCCGCCACATGCGATACCATCGGCTGATAATTTTGCGGAGTAAATTGTGCGAATGCAGGGTTATCTTGCATCATCACACACCCGCCACTTCATGCTGCGTTTGCTGCACCATTTTTCCCTGATGCGCGGCATCGCTTAATGCAATTTTGGTGGGCTTATCGGGATGGGCGGCAGGTGCTTTTTCTTTTTCGCCAATCGCGCCTTTATGAGCAGGCGTCACATGCTTTGCGGCATCCGCGGCTTTGAGTTTTTCTAACGCTGCCGCTGCACGTTTCATATAAGGTTCTTTGGCTTCAATTTCTTTAAGCATCGCCGCCACTGGTGTTTGTTCTTTGGCATAATCGGCCGCAACCGCCTGCACCAAACGGTTGCCAGAACCTCCCGCTGCACGTGCATCCGCCGATGTTGCATTGATCAATTCCAGATATAATTCAAGCGGTATAATTTGCCCCGCTTTTTGCATATCTTTGGTATTAATATACGCATCCAGAAAATTCTCGGCAGGCGTCAAATTATGCGCAGCCATCTGCGTCATAAATCCGCCAATCATTAGCGCATTTTCTTTCACCCCAAGATGGCGTTTCATGAACAAAATATTCAACCCGCCGCTCACCAGTGCGCCCATTGTTTCGGGTATCAACCGCGCCATCATATTGCCGCGCGCTTCACGCAAAATCGGCGGCAATGAATTGGCACTGAATAATATCTCCAGCGTACTGGGTTCGCGCCCCGTTAAATCCTTGGCGGCTTCTTGCAACATCCGGATGGAATCACGCGCGCCTGTGGCGGCCTTACCTGCAAAATAGACAGTGCCAAGACCTAAGCCGCCTTTAAGCCCCACATTCCATAATGATGCATTTTTAGCCGCCGTCCCTATCGCTTGCATCGCGCCTTCGCTGCTGCGCGCGGTGTATAATTGTGAACCCGTTGCGCGCAACTTTCCATGCGCTTCCTCTAACAAGGTGCCTACTTCACCTGCAGCGGTTTTATGGCCATCACCCAACGCTTTATAGGCCACATTGGCAGCATCATAATGTTTATGTGCTGCACTTAAATCAACCAGATGCGGCGCTTTGCCAACTTCAGTTTGCAGATCATGCATAGCAGCTGCCAACGGGCGATAGTGATCAGGAATCATACGCCCATCATATTTTATACCGCGCTCAAATAAACCACCTACTGCTTTACCTGCCTCATCACCAGCGCCTGCCAATGCACCTGTAGCGAAACCCAAAGTTTTTAGCGTTTTTCCAAAAAATGTCTCGCTTTGACCAGAGAGTTTTTTCAAGATCGTATTGGTATCACCCTGTAGCTGATTGAGATTGCTAGTTGCGCCGCGTGCCGCAAATTGCTGCACCAAACCAGTCCCAAAAGCCCCGCTGCCTGCGGCAAAATGTTTAGGCGCATTCTCAGCTGCCTTCAGATCACCCAGCTGCGCTTTCCATGTTTCAAACGTTTCGCCACCAGCGGTGCGCATCTTGGGGTCGGTCGCATAGGCCGCCCATGCACGTTTATAATGATTGCCGAACTGCCCTACATCTCCCAATGTGGTGTGTTGCATCGCTTTGAGTGGCGCAACCGTAACCGCACCCAGATAAGTATTGAATTGTTTGCCGATATAAGGAATCCGGCCAATCGTATTGCTCAGTATCGCTCCGACAATGGGGAACATAAATTCCCCCATAAACATGTTGTTGCCAACGCTATTAGCAGTATCGAGCGCCGTCATCACTGTTCCATCTTGATGGTAGCGCGTACCGATTTGTGTTGCTTTGGCGGGCACTTTTGCACCAGCGCGCACAGGCTTAGGTGCCGCTAACATCGAAGGGCTGCCAATGCCAGCAAACTGCGATGCAAGGCTATTGCCTTGCACGCCAGCGGGCACAGATCCTGGGATGTAAAGAGAGTTTTCCATATTTATATTGTACTGGAAAACGCAAGAAGGATTTGTGACGATTTAGTGAAATTACAACTTATTAACTACGCCGAGGCACCGTTAGCCAAGTCGCTAGGACGAAGCGAAAATGGTGGGTTTTCAAGACCCGTAGCACAGCGTACATTTGGGTACGTGAGCAACGGAAGATTGGAAAGCCGCCATTTGCAGCAAGTCATAGTAGAATTGGCTAATGGTGCGGTGCGCGCTGCACCAGGTCGGTGAGCTTGCCACCATAATTGAGGTGATGCACCATCAGTTCCGTCAAAGGAGCATTCACGGTTTTGTCGTGTCCAGCGCCTGGCAGCATTGTATCCAGCGCATGCTCATCGCCACTTGTCGATTTTTCGGCCGCATCTTTGAGCAATGAAATCTCATCTTTTTGCAAGCTAAGCTGCTGCAATTTATCGTCGCCCAACTGCACAGCACCCTGCAGCATCGCCGATAAATCTTGTTTAAAAATCTGCTCACGGCGATCACGCCGATCTTTTATTTCTGGCGCTTTAACCCCCACTGATTCCATTACCTGCGATGGCACTAAACTTACAAAAAAATCTTTTTCATCATCAGCCATGGCTTTCCATGCCGATTTCAATTGCTCTTTACTAAACGACGCATCGGCGAAATATTCCCGCTCATCCACATATTCCACATGGCGCATATGGGCTTTGGCTTTTTCCAGCTCGTGCCCCAGCACATCGTCCGACGCAATCGATTTTCCACCTGCGCGCACCACTTTGCGCTCGCCTACCAATTTCACCAGCGCCATGCCATCTGCTTCACCATTGGCCAGCGTATCTGCAATTTTTGATGCTGCTTCCTGCAAGCGATCATGCAGCCTAGCTGGTACTTTTCCGCTCACACCATTGCAATCTTTTTCATGTTGCTGAAAAATCTGCACCACATAATCGGCAAGCGATACTTCTTCGGCGGCACTGCCTTTAGCGCCATCAATCGTCATGCCTTTGGGCAGCGAAAATTTGGCTTGCTTGGGGTTATCATCCAGCTGGCTTTTCAGATTCATAATCATATCAAATGCTGAAATCGGCTGAATACCTTTAGTCGCACTGGAAAATAATGAACCACCCAATAATTGACCGACAATGTTTGAGATTGGAGCAGCCATGTACAAGGCATTAACATATTTATCGCCTGTTATTTTTTTTCCATCCGCGCCTATTTCTTCTTTAATTCCGGCTTTCGTATTTAGCTCTTTTTCAGCGCGTGTTAACGCGTCTTCAAACTTCATCTTGCCTTTATAGTCAGCCTGAATCTGCTCTGCGCGCTCGCTTAACATTTGGTCGCGTTTGCGAACCGCATCCACACCATTAACTGCCAGCACATTCGTCTGATTATCTATTTTTGCTTTATTTTCCAGCTCTACATTTTTACCCTGTTTTTCAACGCAACCTGCCACGAAAGTAAGTGTGCGGCCCAACGCATGGGCCAGCGCTTTTAATCGATCCGCATTGTTGCGCGATCCCATCCGACGGCGCTCATTGTAAACAATCTCATTTTCTTCCTGACGTACGCCTAATAAATCGGCCACGCGATGCCCGCCTTTAATATCATCCAGAATCGGTGCCAATTGCGTTGCGAGCTTTTTAGAGCCTTTGGTGTAGGATTTCTCATTCTGAATAAACGCATTAATATCAGGCCAGTGAGTTGCCCCAAACATCGCGCCATAAGCTGCCGCCTGACCCATGCGGTGTTTGCCTATATGATTCAGATTAAATGCGCTTCCCGCTGCACCACCAACTTTATAGCCTGCATCAAACAGCCTGCCATTGATAAGCTGAATACCGCTTGAATAAGCAACCGCTGCAATGTTCGCTACGATTGAAGGAACTTCTAATCCTTCCAGTCCGAATAGAGTCACGTGGCCAGTTTCTTGATTAACCGACATGCCTGGCACGTCCGATATCTTTTTAAGATTCGGATTATCTCTTCCAGAAACAGCATCATCAAACATTTTGGCCATCTCATGCGCTCTGCCATTGCGGCCAATCGGCGTATCGCCTGAGGCCAAAATTTTGGCAAGCGAGCCGATGTTTAACCCATCCTGAGATAAAGTCTGCGCGTGCCCGAGCATCGCTTTAGTATCATCGCTGGCATTGGCCTGCGCCACTTTCAACAATGCATTGCCATCTAGCATTTTGTTGCCATTTTGTGTGAGGTCATTGACCAGCGCTTCGGCGGCTTTGGCTTTTTCTTCGATATTTGTGTGGTTCACGCCTCCACCTTTAAGCGCAGCGATGCGCGCAGACGTATCAACCATCTGCGCGGCAGCCTTGTCGCTATGTGTGCTATCTTTACTCATGCGTTGCGCGCACTGCTCCTGTGACACAGTTTTCCATTCAATGTTCATCATACCATTATAAAGTTGAGCTTGTATGACGATTGTGTGAAAATAGCGGTTAGCGGTTAGTCGTTAGGCGTGCCCTCTTCATCTCTCCCAATGGGAGAGGTGAATCGCGCGCCCCTCATCCCTCATCCCTCACCCCTCACCCCTCATCCCCAAATAGATAAAATGTCATCAAACTGTCACACAACCGACATGTAGTTTTGATATGATACGTTATGAATGGTGGGCGGACTCTATCCGCTAAACAGGGTATAATGTAAGAGGCAAAATTATGGCTGATCCAGTAAAACCAGCAGGCTTAACAGGTGCTTGGAACAGCTTTTTGGATAAAATTGATCCTTTCAAAAAAGCTACAGATTATGGTGAAAGAGTTTTGAATGAGTTTACCAGTAAAATTGTAGACGCACCTTGGTATAAACAATGGTACGATAAAATCTCAGCATTTTTCGAATGGGCAGCTGAACGAGTAGGCGATATTTTTGATCAATATATTGTCAACGGTCCGATCGGAAAATTTGTAGGTGCCATAATTGAGGCCTGTACCAACTGGATAGCCGATCAATTAGGAGCCCCGAAACTAGCTGGCATGGAAGCACAAGCAAACACAGTTGCCAAGCTAGATACCCAAGCTCTAGAGACTGCAGGCATATTCAATGCTGGTGAATTAAAAGACAAAGCCGCGGCAACCATTAAATCCTATAATGATGGAACCACACGCTTACGTTTTGCATTTCCTGGTAGTGACTTTGCGAAAACATCTG
>JAKFUW010000048.1 GCA_021732545.1 Alphaproteobacteria bacterium
CCGCGATAGCGCAGCCCTTGCGTCCACGCTAAGATGGAGGCAATCGGGTTGGTGGATGTGGGTTTGCCCATTTGGTGTTGGCGGAAATGGCGGGTGACGGTGCCATGTGCCGCTTCGGTTTCCACGGTATTGCCATCGGGGGTGAGCAGCACGGATGTCATCAACCCCAGCGAGCCAAATCCTTGCGCCACCACATCGGACTGCACATCGCCATCATAGTTTTTGCACGCCCACACAAAGCCGCCTTCGGATTTGATGGCGTATGCCACCAGATCATCGATCAGGCGGTGTTCATAATAAAGCCCCTTAGATTCATAGGCGGCTTTGAATTCAGCCTCATAGATGGTTTGAAAAATATCTTTAAAACGGCCATCATATTTTTTGAGGATGGTGTTTTTGGTCGAAAGCATCACGGGGTAATTTTCGCGCAGAGCAAAGTTGAAAGTGGCACGCGCAAAGCCTTCAATGCTCGATTCGATATTATACATCCCCATTGCCACGCCCGCTTCTTCAAAATCATAGACCTTGTGGGTGACAGGCGCGCTGCCATCGGCAGGCGTAAAGGTGAAAGAAAGCGTGCCTGGCTTATCGATCAGCAGGTCGGTTGCGCGATATTGATCGCCAAAAGCATGGCGGCCCACGATAATGGGCTTGGTCCAGCCTGATACATAGCGCGGGATATTGTGGCAAACGATGGGCGCACGAAAGATGGTGCCGCCCAAAATGTTGCGGATGGTGCCATTGGGCGATTTCCACATTTGTTTGAGGCCGAATTCTTTGACGCGTACTTCATCGGGGGTGATGGTCGCGCATTTGATGCCTACACCATATTGTTTGATGGCGTGAGCGGCATCGATGGTGATCTGGTCGCTGGTTTCATCGCGTTTTTGGATGGATAAATCGTAATATTTCAGATCGATATCCAAGAAAGGCACGATTAGTTTTTCTTTGATCGATGCCCAGATGATGCGCGTCATTTCGTCGCCATCGAGTTCGACAACCGGTGTTTTTACGGTAATTTTAGCCATGCGTGCCCCCAACATTTATAAAGGTGATTTTTGTAGGAAAATCTGAGTATAAATCATGACGCAAACACAAGCAATATGCACTGCACCATAATAAAATCAGTGGCGTGGATGATTTTTTGAAAATTGCCATATTTCTGTAACATCTCGCTGTTAGAGTGAAACCATGAAAGAGTGTGTATGGTAGCGATAGATTCACCCAATTCAGCCCCGGTGGCGGCGCACGTTGCTCAGATAAAGCATTATCTGTGGCGCGAGCCCTCATCTGTGCGCGAGTTGCATGTGCGGCATGATCAGGAATTTCCAACCGCATGGCTGGTGATGGACGAAAAAACAGACCCCGTGCAAATGAAAGCCATTTCGCGCTCGTTAAAGAGCCAAAGATGGACCGTGGCGGCGGATCGTTTTGAAGGCAAACCTGCCTTGAGGATTCGTGGATTTGAAAATGATAAAGCCTTGCTTGCTGCGCTGAAGAAATCTAAAGCGATTATTAACGATGCAGATGAGATACATGACGTTGCTAAAGTGGCGGGTAAAGAAGGCCTGGAAGGCCTTAAGCAGTGGGCAAAAGATAATTCGATGGTGGCGGCGGGTCTATCCTATCTGGTGGCCGATGGGTTAATTTTTGCATCCGGTGCGGTGCGCAAAGATGCTAACGGCATGGCGCAAGGCCTTTCCTGGGGGCTAACCAGCGCGATTCTGGCTATTTTTGGTACGCCAGACCCCAAACATCAGATGGAAAAATTATATGCCGATATGAAACGGCATTTTGAAGAATCGGGCACACCGCCTACGCCTGATCAGCAGCAAATGCTGATGAAATTGCAAGGCCACCCCAATCATTTTACCAATAAATTTACCGATTTTATTTATGAGTACCCCACTGAAATTTTCAATACCCTGCAAGGCTATGGCGGGATGCAAGGATTTTTGGCGGGCATTAATCAAAAGAAATTTAACCCCACCGATATTTTAAACCCTAAAGGTCAGCCGAATTATTTTAAAATGGCAGCGGGGCTATGTGTGGCAGGCGGCATGTGGGGTGCCCTTTTGATCCGAGAAGACCCCGAAGCAGGCATGAGTGATGCCGAAAAAGAACAGAAATTTTTAGATCATTTGGCAGGTAAACCCGAAGCGGCACCTAAAACCATTAGCCCCACACAAAACCCTGTTGATTGGGTAAAACAAAAGCCGCTGCGTTTGGCGGGTTATTGCGCGATGATCAATAATTTTTTGGTAGGGATAGGTGCGGTGTTTCACGAGCAACCCGATATTAATCATTATTTTAAAAGTGGCGGTTCGCGTGAGACGTTGATGAGGGAAATTGGGTTACCAGGAGAGCTTGGAACCCAAGAGGCGCGTATCAATAAAAGCGGTGATGTGCGTGCTATTTTAGAGATGGATCACAAGAAAGCGGCGCTGGCCAAAATTGACAATGCTCAAATGAAACGGCGTATCGGGGTTAAGTTTGATGCATTAAGCCCATTTCCTAATCTTTTGGGAAATTGGCTGTATAGTCTTTCACCCAAAGACCGTAGCGGCACGCTTAAAGAAGCGGGCTATCTGGATGAGCTTTACACGATGACAGCCAATATGCTTTAAAATGCTCCACCCGAACAACGCGCAGAGCGCTTAAGTAAATTTGCGGGCTTTATGGCGGGGCATAAAGAAATGAAATCGAGCGTGGATGAAATTATTGCCGCGGTAAATGTGAAGCTGGAACAGCTTGATAATAATCCTTGGGCAACCGCTCTGGAACTGGAGAAAGAAATACCCGATAATCAGATGCGCGCCATCAGCCATGTCGCCAAGGGTGTGCAAGCCCCTGCCGCATCTATTCCGCACACGCCTGCAATGTAACGAGCCATATTTTAACTTTATTTCTCCGTATTTTACAGTCTGTCACCCCGTCTTCATGACGGGGTCTGGCTAGGTTCGTGCATGCAGCTCCAGACCCCGTGACAAGCACGGGGTGACGGTCTGGGGGAATATGAAAGTGAAACGGGTATATTTACCGTTTTTTAAAGCTTATCTGGCATAATCATGGTTATGAATGTTCACAAACAAATCGCCAAAGCCATCAAACGTGCGGATCGTAGTTATTTTTTTGAAAATTACGATAAGCAGGCGCGGTGCGTGATCGAGTCGCTCGAAAAAGAGGGGTTTATTATCTTGCCCAAAGAGCCGGATAAGACCGTGCTCAAGCAAGTGGCAGATCGTATTTCAACAGGTAAAATGAAACCCGAAGATCATGTGCGCAATGTGTATCAGACGTTGTCGGCGTTGATGGCGAAATAGGGGCTAGGGGCTAGGATTTAGCAAACATTGTCACCCTGGTTGCATTAGCACACCGGGGTCTGGTTTTATGACTGTGAACCGGATACCGGTGTTGCCCTTCGGTCAAACCGGTATGACAGCTTCCCCTAGCCCCTTTACTCCGCTAGCGGATGCGCGTTCGCATAGGCCTGCATCAGCCTTGCATGATCGATATGGGTGTAGCGCTGGGTGGTAGACAAGCTCTCATGCCCGAGTAACTCCTGTATGTCGCGCAGATCAGCGCCTTGCGCGAGCAGATGCGTGGCAAAGCTGTGGCGAAAGGCATGGGGTGTGGCGGTGGCGGGCAAGCCTGCCAGACTGCGCACATGGCGGATTTGTTTCTGGAAAATCTCTGGCCGAAGCGTGCCGCCGCGAACCCCCACAAACACCGCCTCATTCGCACCGATGATGTGCGGGCATTCGCGCAGATACTTATCGATGGCTTTGGTCACAACCTTCAGCAATGGCAGGTCGCGTTGTTTGCGGCCTTTGCCTATCACGCGCAAAGACATTTGGGCGCGATTGATATCACATCCGCGCACATTCAGTGCCTCGCTGATGCGCAAGCCGCAACCATAAATCAGCAACAGCAAGGCGGTGTCGCGCAGTCCCACCCAATCATCCACTTGCAGCGCACCGATTAAATCCACCGATTGCAGCGACTGATGATCGGTGAGTGCCTTGGGCAGCGCCTTATCGAGTCGTGGGATTTTGATGTTAAAAATCGCTTCATTTACCAATGCATGCTCGCGTTCCAGAGAGCGATAGACGTGTCGCAATGATGATAATGCGCGCGCGGTGGAAGGCTTGCTATAGCCTTGTTTGCTGCGCCACGCCAGCCATGCTCGAAACTCCTGAATCGTCGCATCGCTTAACGCATACAGTGAAATGGCTTCACCGCGATGCGCGGCAAAAAAATTCAAAAAAGCAACTAAATCGCTGTGATAGGCGGTGATGGTTTGGGGCGATGCACGCTTGATGTGGGTGAGCCATTCAAGCCACCCTGCAAGAGCCGTGCGCAGATCGTCAGTCACGGGCAGGCCGTTTAGAGTAATGCCTCGATCTCGTTTTCGTTCAGACATTGATTCAGCCTTAAAGCCACCACTTCTGATAGAAAATGTAACAGATCCACCGCCTGATGACCATGGAAACGCCCGACATCGCGTACGCCAAACGCTAAAATTCCCACCCGATCGATCTTATCGAGATAGATTCGCAACAGCGCGCACGATTGCACCAGATTTGAGCATTCGGCAAAAATCTCATCATAGCCATAGGGCGGGTCATTTTGAGTGTCGCTGGCCAGCAGCGTTTGCCGCCCTGTGCCCAACGCCATATCGACGGTGTCGAGCGGTAAAAAACACAAGCCCGAATGGCTGTGCTCGCCGTAAGTCGCTTCATAGAGTTCGGCGATATCCGATTCGAGCGCGATGCGCACCACATCCACATCGAAAAATCGCGCCAAATCGATGGTGAGCGTTTCGAGCAATTGCTCGAGATCGCGTGATTTTAAAATCTGCAACACCGCCTGATGCACTTGCGATTGCACCGACATATTATCGCGGGCCGAACCCAAAAGGCCGTTGAATTTATCTTTGAGGTCCTGCATATTTTGCTGCAACGAACCCATCGCAAAGCGTTGAAAGTCAAGCACATTGCGCCCCATTTTTTGCTCAGGCGGGGTGAGCACTTCGAGCAATTGCGGGTGTTTGCGCAAAAACTCCGGATGCGCCGACAGATAGGCAAAGACCTGCTGCTCATCCAGCGCGTGATCTGGTTTAGCAGGGGTCACAAAGAC
>JAKFUW010000237.1 GCA_021732545.1 Alphaproteobacteria bacterium
TCCTTCCACACAACTTCTGGCTGTTCATTTTATTCACTGCGATTCTGCTGCATTTGGCTGCAGCTAACGACCGGGAAAAAGTCGGTTTGGTTTTGTTTGTGCTTCTTGCAGTACCTCTGATACGTGGAGAAATTCCCGGCCCGCCGGGAATTCGTTACCTGTTTGAGATAGATTTTTTTCGATTGATTTCTCTCGTTATATTTTTACCTTTATTGCTTCAGAATGCCGGAAAAAACTCTCTAAGCTACATCGACGAAACGCCAGACAAACTCCTGTATTCATATTTGATACTCAATCTTGCACTGATTCTAATTGCGAGTACTATTACGGCGACCCTTCGGATCGGGTTTATTTACCTTCTGGATATCGTTATTCCATATGCGGTCGTCAGCCGCTCATCCAGTAACTTTGTAAGTATGAGAGCGGCTGTTGCTAGTTATGTAATCGGCGCTTCCGTAATTGCAGGGATCGGATTTTTTGAGTCTATCAAGGGTTGGTTGCTGTACAGTTCCCTGGAAGATGCACTCGGTGTGGTATGGGGCTACGGCGGTTATCTTAAGCGCGAGGAAAATCTCAGGGCAATTGGGAGCGCCGGGCAGGCAATACCGTTGGGATACGCCATGGCTACAGGATTTTGCCTGATGCTCGGGTTGAGGCATTTTTTTCAGTCCAAAATACTTTGGTGGGGTGGCTTGACGTTGCTCACCTTAGGCATGATCGCCGCATACTCAAGAGGACCATGGGTCGGTGCAGTCGCGGGGTTGATGGTCTTTTTGTTAAGCGCTCCTAAAGCCGGCGCTAATATTTCCCGCCTTTCTTTTGCTGCCGTACTGATAGTACCCATAATGACATTGAGCCCGTTGGGCGAAAAGCTATTCGATGCAGCGACAGTCGAGTCAGGAAGTTTTGACTATCGCCAACGAGTATTTGAAATTTCGACTGGAGTAATTATGGCGAATCCCCTTTTTGGAGCGTGGGACGCTGTTTACTCTCCCGCAATGCAGGAACTGAAGCAAGGCCAGGGAATTATCGACATCGTGAATACTTATATTGCAATCGGCCTACGCTGCGGGTTGGTCGGATTGGCACTGTTTTCCGGTTTTTTTGCAGTGATCAGCATACGCCTTTGGAAATGCGTCAAATATGGCGGGCAGGACAAGGGACCAAATGATATTGGCCGCGCCCTACTAGCTGCCCTTGTTTGTACATTAGTGACCATCGCGACAGTAAGCAGCATTACGTTTGTTCCTGTGATTTACTATCTTCTCGCCGGGCTTTCAGTTAGCTATATACGATGCTGTCGTTCATCGACAAAAAAAACGAAGCCTAACCAGGCATTTACCCCTCAAAACGGACGCCATCGTGATATTGCAACGCAGTTTCGTTGATAAATAAGTCTGAATGCTGTTTATATCCACGAGAAAAAATAGAACCAGCGATTGTGTAGCACTTACCATCAATTGCTAATGCTGTCTCATGCACGCAAAAATTCTCATTATCGCGGAAGCCGCAAATCCGAATTGGGTAAGTGTTCCCCTTTTAGGCTGGTCACTTGCACGCACATTGTCCAAGACTCTATCGGCGCATATCATTACGCATGTACGAAACAGGAACGCATTCCTCGATGCAGGTCTGCGGGAAGGCACTGATTTCACCGCTATCGACTCAGATGTCGTAGCTCGTCCACTCTGGCAGGCTGCGAATATCTTAAGAGGAAAATCCGGTGTAGGCTGGACCACTAACACCGCCTTCTCAGCTCTCGCTTATTACTATTTCGAATCGTTAGTATGGGGGCGGTTCGGCGCCGCGATTCGAAATCACGAATACGACATTGTTCATCGCGTAACCCCCTTAAGTCCAACAATCCCCAGTACCATAGCAATTCGCTGTAAACGTGCAGGTGTCCCGTTTATCATTGGCCCGTTGAATGGTGGCGTGCCATGGCCTACCGGATTCCATGATGCACGTCACAAAGAACGTGAGTGGCTGTCCTACATTCGCTCAGCTTATCGGCTCTTGCCTGGCTATAAAAATACACTGGAATCTGCAGCAGTAATCATCGCTGGTTCAAAAGATACACTGCAACAAATTCCATTGAAATATCACGAAAAGTGTATTTACCTTCCCGAGAATGCGGTCAATCCGGAACGTTTTTCACTAAGTGCTGCCTCTGCAACGCACAGTCATCTGCGTGCTTGTTTTGTCGGTCGGTTGGTTCCATACAAAGGGCCGGACATGCTACTAGAGGCAGCCGCACCTTTTTTGAAAAGTGATCGCTTACGGTTGGATATTGTCGGTGACGGACCAATGATGCCTACATTGAGGAAATTTCTAGATGACCATGGCATTAGCCGAAATGTAACCTTGCATGGCTGGGTAAAACACGCACAGGTGCAAGACATCATGTGCCAGTCACAGTTGTTTATTTTCCCCAGCATTCGAGAATTTGGAGGCGGTGTAATACTGGAAGCGATGGCTTTGGGACTAGTTCCTGTTGTTGTTAACTACGCAGGCCCGGGGGAATTGGTTACCGACGACACCGGTTATAGAATACCTATCGGGGCACGAAAGGATGTCGTATTAGGATTACAGGAATGCATTCATGCAATCATCAACAAGCCCCAATTGATTGAACCCATGTCCCGCAGAGCAAAGATACGAGTCAACTCACTGTTTACGTGGGAAGCAAAAGCAAAACAGATGACTGAGGTTTATCGTTGGGTATTGTCAAAAAAAGGAAATAAGCCAAGCTTTTTCAGAATTTAGATTACATAAGCATCTCAATAGTAGCTTAACAACTGATTGTCGCCATTAATCCTACGTAGCAAAGACAACGGGCATGCCCGCAATCTCCCGACGTGCCGCCCTCAGTCTGAATCTCACTTTTCTCAGAAAACTCCGCATTATCAAAAATTGCAGATTCTGCAATACGGTCATTTCACTGTGTAGCGATATTGTTGCGGCAATAAACATATTACACATAGCAAGTTGCAACCGTATATCACCTTAATAATTCGAAAATCACGTGCATGTAGGTTTTAACCGTTGTTGTTTAGTACTGTTGAAATTCATGCCATTGATAAAGTGCACAATATGAATAACAACCAATCACAACCAAGTGACGCCTCGATGCAGGGACTTTCAACCATGCCACTCCTGATAAGACTGTACTCACACTTTCTGAGAATGTTACCGCTCGCCGGCGGCCTGACAAAACTCGCTTTTAATCGCTTTACTAACTATCTGTTGTCAGGAGTCACCGGATCCGTTGAAACAAGTCTCTTGAATGGGATACGGATCACAACATATCCGGCTGATCATGATGGACGAATTCTTTACCTGTTTGGCACTAACGATCCCAAGGTGCATCATGTCTGCCAATCCCTGCTGCGCCCCGGGGATTGCTTTCTGGATATCGGGGCAAACTATGCATCTATCGGCTTGCTGACATCAGCCAAGGTTGGACTGAGCGGCGAAGTTCATCTATTTGAGCCACAACCCAAGCTCTGCACAATTATCCGTGAAGCAATTTCTCACTCCGACTTGAAAAATATCCATTTGCATGAAGTCGGATTGATGGCGCATGACGGGCAAATGCAATTGGCCAAACCAAGCCATCATTCAGGAATGGCTACTCTGCTACCTAATTTCGGTCAACGCAATTGGGAAACCGTGGCGGTCGACGTCAAGAATATCGCCACTTACCTTCCCCCATTAATTGGTAGAAAGCCATTTGGCGCGAAAGTCGATGTCGAGGGCGCAGAATCCGAGATTTTGCCTTGGTTATTGGCGCAACCCGAAATGCAGTTTGTAGTTTTTGAAGCCGCTCAAAATCAGCGAGTATTGTTCGATTTTGCACTACAAGCCGGATGCGTGTTATTTGGCCTCAAGAGAACTTTTATCACCAAGCAAGTTGAGCATATCAGCCGATTCGATCAAATGAAGTTCTATCATGATCTTGTCGCTGTAAGGCTCCCAGGTAGCGCCTCCATCCCTGACAGCATTGGCACCTATAAATTGGGGAAAATGCTTCGTGGCGCACCATAGGTAGCACACGAAACGAACCATTATCTAGTTTCATACTTATGTCAGACCCATCGCATTCAAGCCTAAAAGCACGGATATATCACGCCGGTAGCTGGGCCGCAGGCGGATTGCTTCTCGGACACTGCCTCCGTCTTGGTGGAAATCTAATTCTCACCCGATTGCTTGCTCCGGAAATTTTCGGAATCATGGCAATTCTCTATGTGTTGATTTCCGGCTTTGCACTGTTCTCTGATATGGGCCTCGTACAAAACATCATTCAAAGTCCACGTGGCAATGAAACGAACTTTTTAAACACAGCATGGATATTGCAAATCTGCAGAGGTGCACTGATATGGCTAGGAGCCGCCACACTGAGTATCGTACTGCTTATATTCAACGATTGGGATTGGCTGAAGCCCGAGAGTGTCTATGCTGATCCCGCACTTCCGCTGATCATAGCCATTTATGCAACGACCAAACTGATCGATGGATTCCAAACTACCAAAGTAGCACTTGCCAGAAGGGAACTGGCTTTGGCGCGGCTGGCAAAGCTCGACTTGCTTGTCCAAGTTGTGACATTGGGCGTAATAATCCTGTGGGCTATTTTTTTTCCTTCGATTTGGGCATTGGTCGGTGGCAGTATTGTTGGTGCTGCGTTTAGTCTGTTTGTATATCATGCCTTATTGCCCGGCCCCTCAAACCACTTTACATGGGATTCGGTGGCATTCACGGAAATTATCGGATTTGGAAAATGGGTGTTCGTGTCATCAATACTTGGCTATTTGGTACTCAATGGTGATCGTCTGCTGCTCGGTGGCTTGATTACTTCGCATCAAATGGGGCTTTATTCAATTGCATATCTACTCGTCAGCTTTCCACAATCCACACTCACTCAGCTAGCCGCACGCGTTGCACTGCCTGCGCTCAGCGAAGTCGCACGCACCCAACCTGAGCGACTAAAAGCTGCTTACTATCGATTCAGGCTGCCATTTGACGCTCTGACACTATTTATCTCCGGCTTCCTGCTGATTTGCGGCACATCAATAATAAAATTTCTATACGACGCCCGCTATTACGACAGCGGACCCATCTTACAAATTTTAACAAT
>JAKFUW010000049.1 GCA_021732545.1 Alphaproteobacteria bacterium
GAGTGCGAGTTTAGATTCAATTATGGCTCTCCAAAAGAGCAGCTCACTATCCTTAAAAAATGGTGCTTTAATTAACCCAATCTACGTCAGCCCCTAAATCTATACCGTGGAAATAGCATCACCCATCTGTATGAATTTATTGCGATGCTGTCTGACCCTAAAGTGCCATTTGTGACGGTGCCCATTGGCGGTGGACAGACGTTCACGTTTGAGCGGGACAAATTACCACTGACTTACCGCGTTAACTTTACGGGTAACAATAAAGGTAAGGGCCTTGAGAATCGACAAGAACTAGATAGAGCTCTTAAATCGAGGTTCGGGGTAAACTTAGATATTAAAGATGTTCCTGATCTGACTGCTGAAGATTTTACTGACCGTATCGCACAATATCTAACGGGCGTGCCGCTCGCACAAATCTATTACGGAGGCAAAGAGGAGTTTGATAAGGATCCTTCGTTGCTGCCAAAAGTATTGCATGAATATAGAGTTGCCGGACTTACCGACGGTGAGCGCAAGAATGTACCCGCTGAAGAAGAGATCAATATAGGCAAGGCAAAAGAAATCCTTCAGGCATCTGAACAATTAGGTAAGATGTTTTTTGGATTAAAGGAATTTGCCAACACAGAATCGGCCATACATCGTGATGGCCAGTTAGACCTATCGAACGAATACATGAAGTATCTTGACGGGGTCGAGATCGATTTGCGTCTAGTGACTAAATTGCTGGAAAAGGCAAGCACAGTTCAGCCAAACGTCACCCCTTCTTCAAAAGTTAGGTTTTCTAAGTTTAAAGCCGGCATGCCTAATGATAAGCCAACCTATGGTCAGGCTCCTGAAACAGTTTCCGCAAAAATGGAAGATAGAGGTGATCGCCTTGAACAATTCCTTGCACAGTGGGCTGATAAAACGTTTCAGCCTGCTGATGCCGTATCTCGTGGTATCCCCAAAACGGATACAGATAAGTTATTCCCTCTGATTCAGAAACTCATGATCAATAGCGGGGTTGGCGAGCCCAATTTGTTAGAGGCCGCGAGTGGAAAAGTGGCGCGGGTTAGAGATTTATATAACCATGTCATGCTTCATGAGCCTGCGTTCCAAGCAGAACGGTGGAGAGAGATTCTTAAGATTCACGGCATCACGCCTGCCATAGATGATCACACCTTACATCAGGCGATACAACGACACGCCGAGATAACTGCGGGTGCAGAAAGTTCGGTTGCGCGCAATGTGCGCACGGTTCCGGTGCCTAATATTGATGCGGCGACCGCAAGTGCAGACCCGTTTGTGAGAGTGGTGGCGCATGATGCGATACCTGCTCAGAATCAAGCGGCGTTCCACCCTGAGCATCAAGATCTGTTGTCATGCGATTTGTTTTTATCCGGCTTAACGATTCCACATATGAAAGCGTCTATTTTAGGATCGCTGTGGAATGACGGGTTATCACAATATACAGACCCAGAAGATGAAGCCGTAAAAATAGCTGAAAACAAATCTCAGTCTGGGTTAGCAACCACCACATTGGTGATGCAATCCAAGCAGGGGGCAACAGCGCTTCACGTAATATGGGATACTGCGAGAGACAAAGCACTGATAGTCGGGGATGTGTTTGATGCAAAGATCAGCAAGCGATTATCGCAAATTGGCATTGAGTATGTTGATAGAACCAGCGCCGATGCAGAGCCGCGCATTAAACATGCCATCGAGCAATTTACCCAAGGGCCAAGAGAAATGTATCGTGATGCGCTCAAAGGTGCGTTCCTGCTGCGCAATGGTAACCCAGAAGAATGGCAAAAGGGATGGAAATCAGACATGGGAAAACTGATGAAAGATGTTCAGAATTATCCGCCGGTCGCCCCGATCTATGTGACTCATATCATTGAGTTGGAAAAATTGCCTACGCTTAGTAAGCTTGGGGCAGAGACACCTGCAGCAAGAGGAGTGGCATAATGTTAGACACCGCATCGTCACGCGCCGAATTTATTGATATCGCTGCCAGATTGAGTGCTGAGAAATCACACCCAATCGAAGGATTCCCTGTTCTGATTATCCGAGAAGCATGGCAAAAAGATGTGCTAAGTAACTCCCAAGATGTCGCTGTTGCTACCACCATCTCTGAATTGGAATCGGCAATCAAAGAAGCAGCCGTGAGCGCTATCTTTATTCCGATAGATTGTTTTGGAAGCCAATTATTATCTGATATTCTGGCAAGACAATCTCTGACAAAGACTCTTTTTATGGAGGCATCCAATGGCTAAACAACCTGGTATTTTTGGTGGATTATTCGGAGGCGGCAGCAAAGAGAAAGGCGGTGAAAAACCATCTACAGCGCCCGCACCTCAACCAGCAGCGGATAGCAGCGCTTCAGTGCCTGCAGTTACGGTGCCAGCCGCTGTTGAACCGCCTACCGCCAAGGCGGCAACTGCACCTGTAAGCCCACCAAAAGCTAAACCCAATAGAGCGCTCGTTAATCCTGATAAGTTAGAATTGAGTATTGGAAATTTCCAAGAAAATGGCGAAAAGATTCGTGCCTTGCGTGCGCCCACCGTAATTAAATTTACGAAGCATAAAGAAAAAACTGATAGATATTCTGAAGAAGATAAGACCTTTGATGCTTTAGGGGATGGCAGCCCGAATACCTACAACCAGAATGTAAAGCATTTTACTGAAATGGTTGTGCAAGCGATTGCCAACAACCCAAATGTTTATGCACTTGATTTTTCTAACATGCGATTGGGTGACAAAGCCATCACCGCTTTGATGCGCGGCCTTAAAAACCATCCCAATTTGCGTATCCTGAATTTAACCAACAACTTGATTGAGTCATCTGTTCGTGACGTATCAGATATGCTCAAGGCGAATAAAAGCCTAGCCGATTTGAATTTGTCTAATAACTCCCTCACGAACGGTAACACGGGGCTTGATGCTGGTTTGGGTGAAAATGTGGGGCTAGAAACGCTGACTATTAACCAAATGTTCTTTGACAGATATAATAACAAACATTCTTATCCTATAGCCGAACAAACCGCCGCAGAAATCTTTTCTGGGGTTGGTAGAAATTCGACGATCAAAAAACTAGAACTGGTTGGCGATTTTTTAGTAGGTGAAAAGGGCAAGTACTTATCTGATGCACTCAGAGGCCATACATCACTTGAAGAGTTATCTTTAGCTGGCACAGAGATTGATGATAAATCTGCCACGTTCATCGCTGAGGGATTATCGCACAATACCTCTGTGCAGCGCGCCACATTTGCAAACAATAAATTTGCCACTTTTGGGGCGGATGCGTTGCTACGCGGCGTTGGCAAAAGTGCCATTCGGAGCGTTAGCTTCGAAGGAAACGATCTGGGAGATGGATTAGCTGGCCTAGGTGATGAATTACCGTCCAATCAGTCGCTTGCGGATTTAAATCTAAAAGGCTGTGCTATAGCAGGCACGGGCATGAATCGATTTGCAAAAGGCCTGCGCAACAACAAGGGATTAAAATCTCTCACGCTGGATACTGCTAGATTCTCAGATTCTCCTCAATGTATCGGGGCCCTTGCGAACGCACTTAAAGACAATCACTTTCTTGAGGAGTTACGTATCTCTCATATGAATGAACAGGATACGTCCACACTTGATTTAAGCCAAATCTATCAGGCGCTGGCAAAGAATGATGGGATGGTTAGACTAGAAGCGAATGAAAACCCATTTTCTGATGCTCAGGCTATAGCGCTTGGTGCTGGTCTATCATCCAATAAAACCTTGCGTTACCTCTCGCTTACCGATCATTCATCCAATGGGTGCTTACTTGGAGACACTGGTTCCATTGCTTTACTCAAGGGGTTAAGCGAAAACTCAGGATTGCTGTATTTTTCTATGCTTGGAAATACGCGTTACCACCAAGTGCGGTTTGCTAGCACACCAGCGGTTACAAAGGCAGTCATAGATGTATTGAAAACCAACACCACTCTCTTGAATTTACAAGTGCCCCGCATTCAAGTGCCGGACGACAAGCTGGATGCGTTTGTTGATGCCATTGCCCACAACCGAAGTGTTGTTATGCTTGATGTTTCTGATTCAAATGTTCATTCTACAAGCACGTCTCGTAAATCTGACCATCAAGAATTGATTAATCAGAACACTTCTCTTTTATCATTCTCAATGCCGAATTATGCGTCCAATAGCACTGAGAATCATACCAATGCTCAAAAAGCGTTAAATGATTTGATGACGCGCAAAGTGTCTTCCCTTTCGAACGATGAGATGCTTTTTATCGGAAAGCGACTTTCTGCCGTGATCGCGCTTGGGCTGGGTTTAACGGGTGATCGCCCTTTATTCAAAGTAGAAGACATTGCTCATAAGATTGATGATTTAGTCAGTACTGCTGCTTTAAAGGGGGTTGCACTGCCTAAAGCACCATCGCTGGGACACCATGGCAGATCGGCACAGGCCACTGATATTAGCGAATGGATGGATGTGACTGCAACCCCCACAGCTGATCCTGCGCAGCCAGCAAATGGCATGATTGGGCGGATAATTAGCGCAGTCGCGCCTGCTGCTGCACTGCCTAAACCTAAGGGGCCTCCGCAAAATCTGGCAGACTGGCGGCAGGCAGAAGGGGAACAACCCGCTCCAATTTATCAAGCTGCTGTGAAAGGACAGTTTGCCCTGGTGCTAAAAACTTTAGAAGCAACCGGCGAGAAGCTGTCGGCTGATGATCTGCTGCTAAAACATGGAGATGCGCCGAGGGTGATTGAGTTTATTGCTAAAGATCCCAAATTGCTAGCACAGGTATTTACTACAGAACAATGGATTGGCGACCCGACGGGTATGCGCAAGGTATTTAACGCCGTGCCAGATGGTGCCAAGCAACAGGTTCCGTTTCTTGAGTTGATGATGGAAGTAAATGCTCGCACCGCCAAGAGTTGGGCGGCGCGAACAGCTGTGGAAGAACCCGCTGGAACAAAAGCTGCTGCTCGGTAGATCCTACCAAAGCAACTATCTAACTAAGCAGGTCTGCCAGGAGCGAAGCTCTACGGTTCAATCTTCGCTTGTGCACCCGGATTAAACCCGATCTGATGTTACTCGATTTAGGTTTACCCAAATATGGAC
>JAKFUW010000282.1 GCA_021732545.1 Alphaproteobacteria bacterium
GCAGCATTCGCACCTTTAGTTTCTTTGCTCCCCCCTTGAGGGGGAGCGGGAACTCGCAAGTGTAACGCAGCGAGTTTCGTGGGGGGATGGACAGGCATCTGTATTTTATCCCCCCACCAAAAGGCTTAACACCTTTTGACTCCCCCTCAAGGGGGGAGTGGAAGAGTAAAGCACGACTGTTCATGCCGCCTGCCCTTTCATCATGCGCGGTAAATCGCCGGTGAGTCCCATCGCATTTTGCATCAGCAACCGCTTGGCAGGCGCCATGCGGTTGACCACACCAAGCCCAAGATCGCGCGCGATTTTGATCGGGCGAATTGAATTCGAAAACAGCCGATTTAAACCATCCGTCGCCGAGGTCATCATCAGGGTATCAAGCTTGCGCCACTGCTGATAATGCGCCAGCACATTTTCAGCACCCCAATCCAGCCCCACGCGCGCTGCATCAGCTATCACCTCGCTCATCACCGCCACATCGCGGTAACCTAAATTGGCACCCTGCCCTGCAATCGGGTGAATGGCGTGCGCCGCATCACCAATCAAGGCAATGCGCGGGCGGATATAGTCGTGTGCGTGCAGGAGTTTCAGCGGATAGCTGTGCGTGCCACCTGCTATCGAAATCTCACCCAGATGACCTCCCACACGTGCGCGCAATTCCTGCAAGCGCTCATCATCGCTGAGTGTCATCATGTGCGCGGCCATGTCGTCGGGTTCCGCCCACACCACATTGGTGCGCTGGTGGGTCATCGGCAACAACGCAAATGGCCCCGCTGGCATAAAACGCTCCACCGCCACACCATGATGCGCCAAGCTATGCTCGATGGTAAACACCATCGCCGTTTGACCATAGGTCATCTCGCGCACCGCAATGCCAAGCAGGGCGCGCGTGCCCGAAAATTTACCGTCGGCAACCAGCATCAACCTGGCGTTTAACACTCGGCCACTTTCCAGCGTGATCACCACATGGCTTGGCTCGTGCTCAATCGATTTCACACTATCGGGTTGAATCATTTCAATGGAGGATTGCGCGGCCATAGCCTCTTCTTGCGCCATGCGCACCAACCGATTTTCCACGATATATCCAAATGGCTCGTCACCCGCCTCGCGGTGATCATAATGCACATAAAAGCGCCCGCCATTGTCGCACACGCGGATGTCATTGATCGGCGACAAGTCACCCAGTCGTTGCCAGATACCCAGCGCCGACAGCACCCGAACCGAGCCTTGCGCCACGGCACTCGTGCGCCCATCATAGCTGGTTTGAGTGTTAGCGCGCGCAGGCGATGCTTCTACCACTGCCACATCAAGGCCAATTTTTGCGAGCGATACCGCCATCGACGCACCAATCAACCCTGAACCAATAATCACGACATCTTTCATGGTTTTCTTTTTAGTCGATAGCGCACCACTTGCCAACTGACAAAAACAGCGCGTTATATTTACCTGTCACCCCGCACTCGTTGCGAGGTCTGGCAAAAAAATCTTCCGGACCCCGCAACGAGTGCGGGGTGACAGCTTTGTGGACAACGCAACTGATCCAGTGATATTTGATTGAATTGCATGGTGACTTGATTATGGTTAAAAATAAAATAAAAAAAGGATTCACATGCGCCAACTTAAATCTCTGTTTGTGTTTTTCACATTGGCTGTGCTGCCAGCCATGGCCCTTGCCGAAACCACCGTACCAGTCGAAACGCAGTTTGTTTTCAACACACTTTTGCTGCTCATCGGCGGATTTCTGGTGATGTTCATGGCGGCTGGCTTTTGCATGCTGGAAGCGGGGCTGGTTCGCAGCTCCAGCGTCTCCACCATCTGCATCAAAAACATCGCACTCTATGCGATTGCTGGCATCATGTTTTATCTGTGCGGCTATCACTTAATGTATACGGGCGTTGACGGCGGCTATTTTGGCAGCTTCGGATTATTCGAAGTCGATGATTCCAAGCTGCTCAGCATCGAAGGCACCTATATTGGCGAGGCCGCAAAATATTCCACCGGTGCTGATTGGTTTTTCCAAATGGTGTTTGTTGGCACCGCTGCATCCATTGTTTCAGGCGCGGTGGCTGAGCGCGTCAAAATGTGGTCATTTTTATTATTCGTCGTCATCATGACGGCCTTCATCTATCCCGTTGTCGGCGCGTGGCACTGGGGTGGAGGCTGGCTCAAAGCCATGGGCTTTTTCGATTTTGCAGGATCGAGTATCGTGCATAGTGTGGGCGGCTGGGCAGCCTTAGCTGGCTTGCTGATGATTGGCCCGCGCATGGGGCGCTATAACAAGCAAGGCAAACCGATGCCGATGCCAGGATCGAGCCTGCCACTTGCCGCGCTGGGTACTTTCATTTTGTGGTTCGGGTGGTTTGGCTTTAACGGTGCATCGCAACTGGCGCTTGGCACTGCGGCGGACGCCGCATCGGTTGCGATCATTTTCATCAACACCAATATCTCGGCCAGCGCCGGATTAGTCGCGGCGATGATTATGACACAGTTAATTTACCGCAAAATTGATCCCACTATTACGTTAAACGGTGCGTTGGCTGGTTTGGTCAGCATCACCGCTGAACCGCTCACTCCCACACTCGGCGAAGCGGCGATGATTGGGGCAGTGGGCAGCGTTCTGATGACGCTTACCATTCCGTTGCTGGACCGACTCAAAATCGATGATGTAGTCGGCGCCATTCCCGTGCATCTGGTGGCGGGCATCTGGGGCACGCTGGCCGTTCCCATCACCAATCCTGAAGCCGTCTTTTCCACCCAGATAATCGGCATCATCAGCATTGCCGCCTTCGTGCTGGTTGCCAGCACCTTGGCATGGACATTGATTCATTTTATTTTGGGGCTTCGCATCAGTGAAGACATGGAGCGAGCCGGAATTGATATCGCCGAAGTGGGGCTGGATGCCTACCCCGAATTCGTCCGAACGACGCAGCGATAAGATGAGCCTGCGCATTACCTCGTGGAACATCAATTCCATCCGCATCCGCTTGCCGCTGATTCAAAAATTAATCGAGCAAGTAAACCCGGATATTCTGTGCCTGCAAGAAACCAAGGTGGAAAACCAACATTTCCCTGGCACCGATGTACAAGCTTTGGGCTATGATTACCTCTATTTCAATGGCCAGAAATCCTATCATGGCGTGGCGATTTTGTCTAAAATCCCACTTAAAAGTGCGCGCTGCGATCGGTTCATCGATAATGACGACAAACGCCACATCACAGCGACACTGCCCGATGGCACCGCGATCCATAATTTTTATGTGCCAGCGGGCGGTGATATCCCCGATGTCACACTTAATAAAAAGTTCAAAGAGAAACTCGATTTTGTGGATGCGATGACGGCATGGTCGAACACGCTCAAAAGCGATGATAAAGTCATTATCCTTGGCGACTTTAACATCGCGCCACTTGAGCATGATGTGTGGTCACATAAACAGCTGCTCAAGGTGGTAAGCCACACGCCGATTGAGGTTGAAAAACTCAATGCACTCAAAGACTCATTAGGCTGGGTGGATGTGATGCGCGAACTGGTGCCGCATGATCAAAAACTCTATAGCTGGTGGAGCTACCGCGCGGGCGATTGGCTCGCCTCCAATCGTGGCCGCAGGCTCGACCATGTGTGGGTGACGCCCGCGCTGAAACCTCACATCGAACGTGGCGATATTTTATCGGATGCACGCGGCTGGGAAAGCCCGTCCGATCATGTGCCCGTCACCGTAACCTTCAAGGGAATCAACCTGCCATGACCCTGTTTGGCATCTTGCTGTTTGGCTTGATATTGGTGGGCGGCTTGGCGGTGATTATGCCGCTTTATTCGGCCACCTTTTTGCTCGATATGCCGATGGATTGCGAAATGGGAAAAACCTGTTTTATTCAAAATTATGTCGATCTGGATGCATCGAATAAAGTGCTCGATTATCGCTGCGGGCCGCTGAGTTATGATGGCCATAAAGGCACCGACATTCGCTTGGTGAATCTGGCCCAAATGCGCGAAGGCGTGAAGGTGCTGGCCGCAACGGATGGCAAGGTGCTGGGCATCCGTGACGGCATGCCCGACCGCAATGCCAAACACTTCCCGCGCGAATCCATCAAAGACAAAGAATGTGGCAATGGTGTGCTCATCGAACATGCCACCGGTATGCACATCCAATATTGCCACATGATGTTGAGCAGCATCGCGGTGAAAGCGGGCGACCGAGTGAAAAGCGGTGAGAACTTGGGAAAAGTCGGACTATCGGGGATGACCGAATTTCCGCATCTGCATCTGGAAATCCGCAATGCGAAAGGCGAAACGATTGACCCTTATGTTGGCGCAATCAGCCAAGCGGCATGCGGAAAATCCACTCGTAATCTATGGAAACCCAACATCCGAAAAGCCATGGATTATGTGGCAACCGGCGTGCTGCAACATGGCTTCACCGATCGCGTACCAACGGTGGATGCGGTGCGGATGGGCAAACACGCACTGGATAGTATTAAACCCGATGCGGGCGCGCTGGTTTTTTGGGCGGAAATGTTTGGCATCCGCACAGGCGATGTGGTCACGTCACTGGTTACCGATGCTTCGGGCGAAGTGATCGTTCATTATTCACAAACACTTGATCGTGATAAGGCGGTGTATTTTCAGATGGCCGGCAAACGCAGGCAAGAGGCGTTGTGGAAAACAGGAACCTACACCGCGCATCTGACCGTTCGCCGCAAAACCGACAAAACCAACTGGCTGGAGATTGATCAGTTTTATAAGGTGGTGGTGACGGGAGAGTGACTTTACGCTGTCACCCCGCACTAGTTGCGGGGTCTGGTGCAGAATTTGATGGAGATGCCGCAATGAATGCGGCATGACCCGTTTGAATAAAAAACAAAAGCTAATCCGTGCGCTTTTCGTGATCTTTATTCAAAAACTCAGCCGAGCCTTTGATGGGTTTTTCCTCTAACCACAATTTACTGCGAAACTGGCCATAGCCAAAATAAACGATCAAGCCCACCACAAAGAAAATCTTGAGTTGCACAAAGGTGCTCCACGGCAACTGCGCCACCAGATAGCCGCACGAAAGCACGCCTAAAATCGGAGTGAGCGGGTAAAAGGGCACCTTAT
>JAKFUW010000159.1 GCA_021732545.1 Alphaproteobacteria bacterium
ACCGTGTTGGCGCAAGCGATCATGCGTGAAGGCTCTAAAGCGGTTGCTGCTGGCCTGAACCCGATGGATTTGAAACGCGGCGTGGATAAAGCAGTTGAAGCCGTGTTGAAAGCCATTCAGGAAAAATCCAAAGCCATCAAAGGCAAACAGGAAATCGCTCAAGTGGGCACCATTTCTGCCAATGGCGACAAAGAAATCGGCGAAAAAATCGCTGAAGCCATGGAAAAAGTGGGCAAAGAAGGTGTTATCACCGTTGAAGAAGCCAAAGGCATGGAGTTCGAGCTGGAAACCGTAGAAGGGATGCAGTTTGACCGTGGTTATCTGTCGCCTTATTTCGTAACCAACTCTGAGAAAATGGCCGTTGAACTGGAGAACCCATTCATCTTGTTGTTCGAGAAAAAACTCTCTGGCTTGCAACAAATGCTGCCATTGCTTGAGGCGGTTGTTCAATCGCAACGCCCATTGCTGATCATTGCAGAAGATGTTGAAGGCGAAGCGCTGGCGACGTTGGTTGTCAACAAGCTGCGCGGTGGCCTGAAAGTGGCTGCTGTTAAGGCTCCTGGTTTTGGCGATCGTCGCAAATCAATGCTCGAGGATCTGGCGATTCTGACCTCTGGTCAAGTGATCAGCGACGATCTGGGCATCAAGCTTGAAGGCGTCACGCTCGATATGCTGGGCAAAGCCAAAAAAGTGGTGATCACGAAAGAAGATACCACCATTGTCGATGGCGCTGGCGTGAAGAAAGACATCGAAGCGCGTTGCACTCAGTTGCGCGCTCAGATCGAAGAAACCACCTCTGATTATGACAAAGAAAAACTCCAGGAACGTCTTGCAAAACTTTCAGGCGGCGTGGCCGTGTTGAAAGTGGGCGGCTCGACCGAACTCGAAGTGAAAGAGCGTAAAGACCGTGTGGACGATGCATTGCACGCAACCCGCGCAGCCGTAGAAGAAGGCATCGTGCCTGGTGGCGGTGTCACTTTGCTTTATGCATCGTTGGTGCTCGACAAAGTGAAAGCCAGCAACGAAGACGAAAAAGCCGGTATCAACATCGTGCGTCGTGCGCTACAAGCGCCACTGCGTCAGATCGTTGAAAATGCTGGCTTGGATGGCGCGGTTGTGGCTGGTAAGCTGCTCGAAAGCGCTGATACCAATCACGGCTTCGATGCTCAAAGCCTCGAATATGTCGACATGATTAAAGCTGGTATCATTGACCCGACCAAAGTGGTTCGCACTGCCCTGCAGGATGCGGCGTCTGTGGCTGGCCTGATGATCACCACCGAAGCGCTGATCGCCGATCAGCCTGAAGATGCTAAACATGCTGCCGGTGGCGGAATGGGCGGCATGGGTGGTATGGGCGGCATGGGTGATATGGACTACTAAGTTTAAGTTATTCCAGAAGGTTACAAGGGGGCGTCACGGTTTATGACGCCCCCTTTTTTTTAAAGCTAACCTGCACACTCCGCGCGTTTAGCCTTGCAGAACATCTTTCAAAACCTATAGTCGTTTAACTTTGTTTTTCCCCATTTGTCATGCCGAACTTATTTGGCGCATCTATTCGAAATGATCCTGAAATACATTCAGGATGACAATCATGTGAATGTGGAAAGACAAAGTTAATTTGATATAATTTAAAAACCATATAATGGTTTCCACATCCGCAAGCCTCCAACAGGCATACCGTTAGGCAAGATGTAGTTCTCAGGCTCGGCTTGTGGAGCATAGCCGCGCTTGGTGTAAAAGGGAATGCCTGCGGTTGTTGCCATCATCTCGATGGATTTAAAACCTGCTGCTTTCGCTTGCGCTTCGCAATAGCTGAGTAAAAAAGATGCAACGCCCGTTCGCGCAGCATCGGGGTGGGTGAAAAACGCACGGATTTTTGCAGGCTCCGTCGCGGGATCGAGATATCCAGCTTCACGCGCAGCAAATTGATCGCCTCCAAACAAAGTACGGCGGCGGCTCCACCCGCCACAAGCCACATAATTGCCCTCGCGCTCGACCACATAATAGGTCTGATCTTCGACCAGTTCGGTATCCACACCAAACACATATTTCACCAAGCCTTCAATTTCTTCCTGCGTATAAAAACCCACACTCAAAGCCCGCGCCGATGCATCGATCATCGCTTTAACCGCCAGGATTTCATGGAGTTGCACAGGGCGAATTATACACTCTCGTGGCAACAAGGTTTGCTTCATTTTATCCCCAAGGGCTTGCCGTTTTTTTGATCACGGGTTCGGATTCCATTTGCGATGCGAGCGCTTGCAATTTAGCGATTCGATTTTGTGTTTTGGGGTGCGTGGTAAACAATCCATCCATCGCGTTGGTGTGCAGTGGATTGATGATAAACATGTGCGCAGTGGCAGGGTTTTGTTCGGCTTGCAGATTATCAATCTGCGAGCCACGCTCTAGCCGTTGCAGCGCGGATGCCAGCCCGAGTGGATCGCCGCTAATTGCCGCACCCTCGCGATCAGCAGCATATTCACGGGTGCGCGAAATCGCCATTTGCACCAGCATGGCTGCAATCGGCGATAGCACCATCACCGCGATCATCACAATCGGATTGGTGCCGCGCTCACGATTACCGCCAAAAAACATTGCAAAATTGGCCAGCATCCCAATCGCTCCCGCAATGGTTGCGGTGATCGTCATGGTGAGTGTGTCGCGGTTTTTGATGTGCGCCAACTCATGGGCTATCACACCCGCAAGTTCGCGTTCATCTAACTGAGCAAGCAGCCCTGTGGTCACGGCCACCGCACCATGTTCAGGGTTGCGGCCTGTCGCAAAGGCATTGGGCTGATCATTTTGAATGATATAGGCTTTGGGCATGGGAATTTTAGCAGCTTGCGCGAGATGCTCAATCATGGCAAATAGTTGGGGATTTTGAGCACGCTCAATCGGCTGTGCCTTATACATCGCCAGCACCATTTTATCCGAGTTCCAATAGGCAAAGATATTCATGGCGGCGGCTATCGCCAGCGCAATCAGCATGCCAGCTTGCCCACCCACCGCAAGGCCGATAAAACCAAATAGCGCGGTTAGCCCTGCGATCAATAAAAAAGTGCGCGTCATCTCTTTATCCTTTTGAACGTTATGTTCGATATAGGCCTTCGCACGGCTTAGTCAATAAGTAGGCCATCGCATGATTATGATATTTGTGGGTTGCAGCCCTTGAATTTTTTTCTGGCCGAACTAATTAAACTTTGAACAGCACGTTTAACCACTCAAGGAGAACCTATCATGCTGGATGCCAAAAACCTCTTAAATTCTGTAAATGCCGATGGCCTGATCGGCAAAATGCTAGGCGGTATGGCCACCAAAAACTTTGCGGCAGGTCTGCTGAGCGGTGGTTTGGCGACTTCGTTGCTGGGCGGTGGTAAAAACACCGTGGAAACCGCTGCTCAGGTAGGTGGTTTGGCCTTGCTTGGAACATTAGCCTATAAAGCCTATGGAAATTACAAACAACAGCAACAAACCGGTGGATCTGGCAGCGTGGTCAGCGCCGTTTCGCAATCGGCACAATCAATGGTTTCGCAAGGGCAATCGCTGCTTTCGGGCCTATTGGGTTCTGATACCCAGCCAGACCAAGCCACCACACCGCAAGCCAGCCCTGAATTTGGACTGGCGGTATTGCGCGCGATGATCGGCGCGGCCAAAGCCGATGGCCATATGGATGCTCAGGAAATGGAAAAAGTCATGGGGCAAATGCAGGCCGCGCAAATTAC
Source organism: Alphaproteobacteria bacterium (assembly GCA_021732545.1). Lineage (GTDB taxonomy): Bacteria > Pseudomonadota > Alphaproteobacteria > Rickettsiales > UBA3002 > JAKFUW01. The sequence goes on from JAKFUW010000159.1 coordinate 3,723, forward strand.
CGAGGCTGAAAAGATGCTGGTGATGCAGGAGATGGCTAACACCCCCAATGTGAACGCCATTGCCAGTGCCGCCCAGACACCCGAAGCAGGCGCACAGATTTATTTGGCGGCGCTGCTGGTATGCGATAGCCAGTGCGCTCAAGAAGTGGCGTATCTGGAAAGTCTGGCTGGCGCCCTAAAGCTTGATTCTGCCTTCACTCAGAGCCTGCAGCGCGAATTAGTGGCCGCTTCTGCTGCTAAGGCTGCCGCTTAGATTAATTTTTCTTTCGATGGATGGATATACCCCCCTAACGTATGGGGGGTATTCCCAACACCTTGAGCGTCACGCTTCTGCACGCTTTAAGGATAGGATATAGCAGGCAAGCCACAGTCTTAGACTGAAACAGCAATCGATTGAGGCGATTAAAAAATGTAGATGATGAACTGAGCATCGCAAGCATGTGGATGGCATCAGCAGCGTAATAGACCTGCGATTGATAGATCACCACCATACCCTGATGAAGATCAACCTGCTGCTCCTTCAAGTAATCAACCGCCTCATGAGGCTCTCTGGCATTCACCAGATGCACTTGCCCAACCGTTTCTTTCAACCGCACATAGTGCGCATAGCGACGGCAATAAGGGCATTCGCCATCATACACAATCCAAAGCCCATGCGTCAGGCTTTTTGGTAATTCAATCATTGCTTTATCCTCATTTTAAAACATGATATATTTTATATTTTGTCGATGCACGCGATCATTCACTGGTTCATCACGATCAAACGCCGCTACATCGAAGCTCACATCATCTGCGATTTGCTTTACGAAGAACGTAAGCTCAGCTATCAACGATCAATGTTACGCAAATTTCCACATTTGTTTTTTTATGCATTGGTTGCGGCGCGCTTTGCCTATCCTTTTTTCAATTCGCCCATGAATCATTTGAATGGCGGATTGGCTGGAAGGCAATGGAACCAAGCTGGGCTTTTTTTTACCCCACTTGAAATGAGCGGGATCGACGCCTTTTTATATCAACCGTGGCTAGCTTTGGTGCGTTACATCTCGCTGGATGAACCCATGATCATCAATGCCTTTTACGGATTGCTTTGCGCGGCGTTGCCTGTGTGCTGGTATTGGTGTGCGCGAGAATTGCTCCCCAAAAACTGGGCGCTGCTATCGGGCATCATCATCGCCCTTTGCCCATCATTGACGACCATCTATGCCTATTTCACGAGCGAAACATTATTGCTACCGCTTATGGGGCTTGCCTGCGCAGCAACGGCAGTCTGCTGGAAGCGCCCATCCCAGAAACTGTTAATCATCGAGTGCATGGTCTGGGTTGCTTGCGCCTTCACTCGCATGCTGGCAAT
>JAKFUW010000262.1 GCA_021732545.1 Alphaproteobacteria bacterium
GTCTGAACTTGTTTGAGCGTTCCCGTCAAACCAATCAACTGATCATCAAAACTTTTAACGTAATTTTTCATGACCTTTTGCGTATCGCGTTCAGGGTCAACGCTGATGAAAATGGGCTGCACTTGTGCACGTTGCGCGCCAATCATCTCGAGCGCATTATGAATCACCAGCAGGCTGGTCGGGCAAATATCGGGGCAATAGGTGAAGCCAAAATAAATCAGGTTATATTTACCCAGCAGATCTTTTTCAGTGAAGGCTTTGCCTTTTGTATCGGTGAGGGTGAAGGGGCCGCCAATCAAGGCTTCGCCTGAGTTTTTGGTTTGGTTGGATTGCAGATGCTCTGGCGCCAGCCACATGGCTGCGGCGAAAACCGATCCGATCAGAGCGAACATGGCAATGAATAAGTATTTCATAATGTGTGTGTAATATAGGCATCGTGCTATCAAGTAAAGTGAAGGATATGTGACAATGGTTGGAGCCGTTCCAAAATAGTTGATAAGTAGCAAATTTACAAAACAAGCATTTCATATTTAAGTAAAAATTTACTTTTGCATGATAGTATGTTACATTGGAATGAATAAAAAACGCATGACGACATAAGGATATATCACGCCATGATACCGGTGATTACGGTACCGAATGTGCAATTTCAGCCGACTCCAGTTCAAACCGAGTTGGTGGTGGGGGTGCCGACGCAAGTGTCGCCGTTATCGCGCTTGGCGCATTATGCGGTGCCATCAACATTTACCGCTCCACAACTGTATAACAACACACGCGGTGGCAGTAGCTATGCACCAAGCCGCGCTCAGTTGGCTGCTAGTCAGGCACAAAGTAATCCGCCAAACCTGCCTGCTTTTCAACTGCCAACGGGCGCAGCACTTGGTGCATCGCTGAATTTTACCAGCCAGTTTATGGCACAAGTGATGGGACAGGGTGGTGCTGCGAACGATAATGGGCTGATTGCGGCTTTTTATCAATCAGCGCAACGAGCAACACCGCAACAAGATGCTACGCAGCCTTATTCGCTCAATTATTTGTTAGGCGCAGCCAACAAAGCGGGTGCATCACCAACGCCAAAACATATCGGCGCAGAACTCATCACCACATCCAGCTATCAGTCACCAGAAACTAAAGGCAGAAACGCCATTGATAGCTATGGCGCGAGCTTTGCGCGAAATCGAGTTTTTTTAGAAGAAAAAGACCGTGTGGTGAATGCGATCACGCTTTAGATAGACAATGCGAAGCCGCCCCGCTGTCATTGCGAGGCGGCGGACACAGTGTGTCAGCCGACGCGGCAAGCCACTTTATTCGTAAGTTTAAGATGTGGATCGCCACGCTAACTCAAGGGTTAGCTCGCGATGACGAATTATTCAATGAGTGCGGGTGATGGCCAATTAATCGCGCCGGTTTTGAGCGCCGCTTCATCGGATTTGGCTAACACATCAATCGCCTCGCGGACATAGGCTGCAAGCTTTTGCACATGAGCGGCATCGGGTGGCGCGCCACGATAAACATTGCGGGTGAGTGCATCGGTGAGTGCGGCATCGTCAATCAGCGCGTCGGTGTAAATGGTAAAGCGGCCATTGAGTGCATGCGCCATTTTCTTGACTTTTTTGCCCACGCTCATATCACCCACACCAATTTCGCGAAGCGATCTGTCCATATCGTTCATCATAATATCCACGATTTCATTGGCGGTTTCATGCCATTCGGGGTTGTCCGACGCTGTGAGCCGCCCCGTATATAAAAATAAATGCAGCACAATCATATCAAAGCGCCCATCGAGCGAATCGGCCACGCCAAAGTGCTCATAAAAAAACGGCTGACGCGATTGCGAAACCAGTGCTATATAGAGAGCGTTCGACTCCAGCATGGAGTGTGAGGGTTGAAACCAACGGGCAAATTGTGCAAGCATAAGGTTGAATGTAGGCAAGAGATGAGAAAAATGCAAGCATATGGACGAATAATCTTGATGGTTGTGGTGATGGGTATGGCTGCGTGCGAACCCGTGGTCGATCAGCGTGGCCATGTGGAAGATGGCTCGCTTACAGAAAAAATCTTTGTAGGCTCCACCACCAAAGATGAGGTCAAGCGTGATTTTGGCTCGCCTTCGAGCATGTCGAGCTTTGGCGATGAGACGTGGTATTATATTCGTACCCGCAAAGAATCGAAGGCGTTTTTTAAACCCGAAATCATCGAGCAAAAAGTGACGCAAGTGACGTTTGATGATGCGGGAACGGTCGCCGAGGTCAAGGAATATGCGCTCAAAGACAGCAAACCGATTACGACGGTCGCCCAAACCACGCCGACCGAAGGCCATAGCCTTGGATTTTTAGAGCAACTCATCGGAAATCTGGGGCGCTTTAACAAACCGCTCGACCGCAAAGGTGGCCTGCGCCCACCGGGTGGCTGACACCCTGGATGAGTTAAAAATGCTGATAGCCTTTTTTGTCTAACACGATCAGTTGATTATTTTCATCGAACACACGCATGATTTTGTCTGACGTCAATTCACCGATTTTGGTGATGGCCACGCCATCGATTGCGTTTGGTATCCGTGCATGTGATGGTGCGCTAAATAGCAATTCATAATCATCGCCGCCGCTGCATAATGATGTGAGCGGAATGCGGTGCTGGTGGATATAATCGTGTGCAGCATCCGATAGCGGAACATCGTGCAAGCCAATCGCGGCGCCCACATCGGATGCAGCACAGATATGCCCTAAATCCTGCATCAATCCGTCGGAAATATCCATGCACGCATGGATATTCGGCGCCAGTTGCTGCGCGATGGCGATGCGAGCGTGCGGATATAAATAGCGCGCAATCAGCTCGGGTGCAGCGTGGTGATTTTCAAGTGCGTGCAACCCTAAAAAACCATCGCCAATCGTGCCAGTCACATACAGCGCATCGCCCGCAACGCCCGCGCTGCGCGTGAGTGCTGCGCCGTGATTTACCAACCCATAAGCGGTGATGGTGATGCTGATGCCTGCTGGTGATGCGATGGAATCACCGCCTAGCAAAAAACATCCATACATGTTTTGCATAGCATGCAGCGCATCGGAATAAGATTTTATCCATTCGTCTGTGGTGTTTTTGGGAATTGAGAGTGCGAGGCTATAGGCATAAGGTGCAGCACCCATTGCAGCCAGATCGGATAGGTTCACGGCGAGTGCTTTGCGTGCAATATCAGCGGGCGCAGTGTCGACTAAAAAATGCACGCCTTCAATCAGCGTGTCGGTAGTAATCACCAGTTGCTGGCCATCGGGAACGCTAATCAGCGCAGCATCATCTTGCAGATTCAGTGCCGATTCATAGCCCAATGTGAGGGGTCGAAAATAACGCGCAATCCAATCAAATTCACGCATCGTTAGCGGGCGGCTGATGGCTGGAAATTTGTTGCAAGGCGGAATGAATATAGCCAAGCTCCTGGCCTTCAAAAAAGCCACTAGCCAAGCTCACATATTCATCCAAAATTACGGCGTGTTTGCGATCAGGGCGAAAATTCAGCTCATAGGTTGCGCTGCGTAAAATGGCGAGCATTACGGGGTTCATGCGCGCTACTTTCCAATCGGCTTTGATCACGCTTTCCAGCGTGGCATCTATCGTGGTTTGGTTGGTGATGACGCCTTCTAGAATGTCGCGCATCAGCGCCACTTCCGGCATCGCGTCACTTGGCCACTCAATGTCTTGTGTGTCGATACTATCGCGCCACTGAGCGCTCAATTGTTCGGCGAGTTTCTCTGCGCTGATTTTGCTTTGCATCACATCGCGTTGATACAAACCTTGCACCGCAGCCAAACGCGAGCTACGTTTGCGCTGCAATGATTTGCGTGGCCGCGATTCATCCGTCATGGGAATGTGTCTCGTAGGGTTGCACGTTCCATTTTGATTTTAATTCCAGCATACGCAACGCCGCTTCTGCGGCCTCGCGGCCTTTATTGGCGCCATTCACATTAGCGCGTTTTTGCGCTTGGGCTTTGTGCTCCACTGTGAGCACCCCAAAACCGATTGCGGCGCGGTGCTTGATCGCCAGATGCGCAATGCCTCGCGCACATTCGTTGCAGACATATTCATAATGCGAGGTTTCACCACGAATCACGCAACCCAGCGCCACATAACCATCATAGGCGGGCGCGTCAGCATGCATCGCAAAATGGATGGCAGCGGGAAGCTCGAACGCACCGGGCACCGTGACCACATCAAATGAATGTCCACCCGCTTCGAGGTGTGTTTTAGCACCGAGCGTCAATTCGTCGGTGATGTCGCGATAATAATCAGCAACCAAAATTAATAGATGTGCCATAAAGATACCGCCTATAGGTTAATGGGTTGATAGCCGCGAATGGTCAGACCGTAACCATCCAGCCCCACCGCACTGGGTTTTGAATTTGATAATAATATCATGTCTTTCACACCCAGATCGAGCAGAATCTGTGCGCCGATACCATAATCGCGAAGTTGTGGCGCAATGTCAGGCGCACCAAGGCGACGGCGAATTTGATCAGAAATGGCGGTTTTACTTGGCTCGCGGATCAGCACCACCACACCGCTTTGTGCGTTGCTGATCATGCGCATCGCGGCGTGCAATTCACCGGATTTATGCTCGGTCACATCGCACAGCGCATCGTGCAATAAATTCACGCCGTGCATACGCACCAGCACGGGTGAGGCCGAAGTAATATCGCCTTTGATGAGCGCCACATGCTCGGCATATTCGACGGTGGAGGCATAGACAATCATGTGAAAATCACCACCATGCTCGCTTGTAAAACTCGATTCAATCACGCGGGTAACCAATTGTTCCGAGCGTCTGCGATAGGCAATAAGATCGGCGATGGTCGCGATGTGTAAATGGTGCGTTTTGGCAAACTCAATCAGGTCTGGCAGGCGCGCCATCGTGCCATCATCATTCATGATTTCGCAAATGACTCCGGCAGGTTTGAGGCCTGCCAAGCGCGAAATATCAACGGCGGCTTCCGTGTGTCCGGCGCGCACCAGCATGCCACCCTCGCGTGCCTCCAACGGGAACACGTGCCCCGGGCTTGCGATGTCGGAGGCG
>JAKFUW010000108.1 GCA_021732545.1 Alphaproteobacteria bacterium
TTTGTCACCCCGTGCTTGTCACGGGTGTGGATTCACATTTGAAGTGCAACCGTTGGTTTAAGAAGACTTCGGCGAGGGTGCGAAAGTCAAGGCATTTTCGCGGCGTATGGTTATAGCGTTGGATTTCATAGAGGATTTTCTCCTGTGTGAGGGTTTGCGGATTGGTTTTTCGTGGCAGGAATCGTCGCAGCCTATTACCATCACCTCCTCGTCCCGAAGTGGTTGCACAAGCCGAAACAGGCGAGCGCACAGTATAACCACGACTTATCCGTCATTGCGAGGAGGCCATTAGGCCGACGCGGCAATCCATTTTTATTCATAGAGCCAAGATGGGTTGCCACGCTGCTTGGCAGCTCGCAATGGCGCTCCAAAATGAAACATCACAGCCAATCCCTCAACTTTTTTTCTTTTCCCTCCCCCACTGGGGGAGGGTTAGGGTGGGGGTTAACGCTGGGGTTATTGTGCGAATCCAACCCCCTGCCTTCCTGCCCCTAAAAGGGGGAGGTGAAGAAGGTCACAACCAATCGCGCAACGCCGCCACCAGCGGAATATCGGCAGGAGGCATCGGCAGGGAACTCATTTCATTCGGGCGTTTCCATGTCAATGCCTGCCCCTCGCACGATTGAGGAATCCCTTGCCAGTTGCGGCACACATAGAGCAGCATCAGCAACCTGAAATCCTCATATTCATGTTCCACAAAGGTCAGTGGTGCAAGGCACGTTTCACATAAATCGAGTGCGAGTTCTTCTTTGATTTCGCGGCGGAGCGCCGCTTGCGGCGCTTCATTGTTTTCAATTTTTCCGCCCGGAAATTCCCACATTCCCGCCATCGATTTTCCCTCAGGCCGTTGGGCGAGCAGCACGCGCCCATCAGTATCAATCAGGGCAACGGCGACGACATAGATGGTTTTCATGAGAAGTTACCAGTTGCCAGTCGCCAGTTGCCAGCTATCTTCTGAAACCCGCAACCTGACACCCGTAACCCCCTATGAGCGGTAATCCGCATTAATCGCGATATAGCCATGTGTCAGATCGCACGTCCACACGGTAGCGCACCCAGCACCCTTGCCCACACTGACATGGAGCACAATGTGGCGGCCTTTCATATAGGCCACCACCGGCGCTTCGTCATAGCCTGCAATCACCGCGCCCGCGCGTGCAATTTCGTGTTTGCCAAACGCAATCGCAATGTCGGATTGATCGAGCGGTTCGCCGGTTTTGCCGACCGCCATCACAATGCGCCCCCAATTGGCATCTTCGCCCGCAATCGCGGTTTTAATCAGCGGCGAATTGGCAATCGCCATCGCCATAATATGCGCTGATTGATCGCTGGTTGCGCCGCGCACATTCACCTCGATGAATTTTTGGACGCCTTCACCATCGCGCACCACCAGCTGCGCGAGTTCTATCGCGCACGACGTGAACGCAGCGGCAAAGGCTGCATATTCGGGTTGATGCTCATTTTCAATTCGCGCATGAGCGGCTTTATTCGTGGCATAGGCCAGCACCGTATCATTGGTGGAGGTATCGCCATCCACCGTGATGGAATTAAACGATCGCTGGTTAGCATCCGACAACACACGCTGCAACATGGTGGGCGAAATGTTGGCATCGGTGAACATAAAGCCCAGCATGGTGGCCATGTTGGGCGCGATCATGCCCGAACCCTTGGCGATGCCCTGAATGGTCACGCGGTGGCCACCAATCTCAACCATTCGGCTGACTTGTTTGGCAAAAGTATCGGTGGTGCGGATGGCATGGGCCGCATCGCCCCAGCCATCGGCTGACAGTGATTCGCCAAGCGTTGCAATCGCCGATTTCATCGCATCAAGCGGTACATGCTGACCAATCACTCCGGTGGATGCTACCATCACTTCGGTGGCTTCGCAGCCTGCCAGTTGCGCGACTGCCGCTGCCGTTTCACGCGCGGCATTCAACCCTTGCGCGCCCGTAAAGGCATTGGCTTGACCCGCATTGACGAGCAAGGCGCGGCATTGCCCCGCATGGGATGTGAGCGATTGACGGCACCATTGCACCGGAGCCGCCGCCGTGGTCGATTGCGTGAACACACCCGCCACACTGGTGCCCGCGTCGCACACCACCAGCAGCATATCGGGGCGGTCCTGATAGCGCAGGCCAAACGCTCCGGTGCTCACGCGAACGCCAGCAACGGGCACTAGGGCCGGCACATCGTTCGGTGCCAGAGGGGAAACAGCCAATGCCATCGATCAGCCGCTTACTCTGCTTTAGGCGCAGGGGTTTTGGTGAGGTCTTTTTCTTTGCCATCCGCATCAAAATATTTCACGCCCGTGCTATCGACCAGCTTGTTGACATATTCATTCAAGCGCGATTCTGCGAGCTTGGATTTGAGCGCCTCTTTGCTATCGGTAAACGTTGGCGCTTTCACCTTGCGGCGGTCTTCCACCTTAATGATGTGCCAGCCAAACGGGCTTTTAACCGGGCCTGAAATCTTACCTTTTTTCAAAGCAAACACCGCCTTGCCAAATTCTGGCACCATTTTTTCTTCCGTAAAATAACCCAGATCGCCGCCTTTGGCTTTGCTGCCAGGATCGGTTGAATTTTCCGATGCCAACTTTTCAAAATCCGCACCCGCGTCGATTTTCTTTTTCAGCGCTTTGGCTTTATCTTCCGAATCCACCAGAATGTGGCGCGCGCGCACTTCTTCCTTTCCCTTAAGTTCTTTGATGGCCTTGTCATATTCGGCTTTCACATCATCGTCGCTGACAATCTGATCCATTTTCTTTTCCATAAAACCACGCACTACCAATTTGCGCTTAGCATCTTCAATGTTGCGTTTGACCGCTTCGTCTTGATCGATTTTCATTTTCACCGCTTCGTCATAGAGCAGATATTCGCTCACAATACCGCGCAGCACATTTTGTTTAATCGGCTCTTCCATTTTATCAAATGCAGGTACCTGACCATCGGGAAACAGGCCCGACCACAACGTATCGACTTCGGATTTTTTAATTTCGCGATTCCCCACTTCCAATATCACATAGTCGCTAGCAGCAAAGGCGGCAGTGGCCGCAAACAAACAAGTCGTAGCAAGCAAGGCTTTGGTAAAACGCAACATATCAGGTTCCTTTTCAGCGGATGTTTGAAGGTTATAAATTGCCTATGACATACTTTATCGTGCCTTTCAAGCGTGTTGAATTGGTTTTGCACCTCGCGGTGCTGTGGTTTTGCACCTCGCGGTGTGTAGCTCTGCACCTCGCGGTGCTGTGGTTTTGCACAGATAGCTGAGAAGGCTACTCGTTTCGTCATTGCGAGGAGCCCAAGGCGACGTGGCAATCTATACCCATTAGCATGGATTGCTTCGTTAAACCCTTCGGGTTTGCTCGCAATGACGTGTAATTAAAGTGACTCTCACTTTGTTGTAATTGACAAGGCGCTGTGCAGTACCTATGTGTGAGCATAATGTTTAGGAAATACACATGATCGGACATCTGGCCAGAAAAATCTTCGGAAGCTCTAACGACCGTATGGTCAAGGGTTTTGCGCGCGATATCGACGCGATTAATGCGCTGGAGTCCTCGCTCAAAACCCTCAGCGACGATCAGTTGATTGCCAAAACGCAAGAATTTCGCACCAAGCTGGAATCAGGCACCAAGCCAGATGATCTGTTGCACGAGGCATTCGCCGTGGTGCGCGAGGCCTCGGTGCGCGTGCTTGGCATGCGCCATTTTGATGTGCAGCTGGTGGGCGGCATGGTGCTGCATAAGGGCATGATTTCGGAGATGAAAACGGGAGAAGGCAAAACGCTGGTGGCCACCTTGCCTGCTTACCTGAATGCACTTTCAGGCCAAGGCGTGCATGTGGTGACGGTCAATGATTATCTGGCGCGCCGCGATTCGGCATGGATGGGCAAAGTGTTCCGCTTTCTGGGCCTCACCGTGGGCGTGATCATCCATGATCTGGATGATGATGAGCGCCGCGAAGCTTACGCGTGCGACATCACCTATGGCACCAACAACGAGCTGGGATTCGATTATCTGCGCGACAATATGAAATATGCGCGCAATGAGATGGTGCAGCGCGAATTTCACTACGCGATTGTCGATGAGGTGGATTCGATTTTAATCGATGAAGCCCGCACGCCGCTGATTATCTCTGGCCCGACCGAAGATAATTCCGATCTATACACCAAAATCAACCGCCTGATTCCGCAAGTGCAAGCCGAATATGTCGATATCGATAAAAAAACCCGCAGCGTGACGATGAATGAAGAAGGCGTGATCGCAGTGGAGGCTTTGTTGGTCAAAGCGGGGTTGCTCGCCGATGGCTCCAGCCTCTATGACATTGAAAATGTCTCGGTGGTGCATCACGTTAATCAGGCGCTCAAAGCGCATCATTTATTCAGCCGCGATGTGGATTATATCGTCAAAGATAACAAGGTGATCATCATCGACGAATTCACGGGCCGCATGATGGATGGCCGTCGCTATTCTGAAGGGCTGCATCAGGCGCTGGAGGCCAAAGAAGGTGCGCACATCCAGAACGAAAATCAGACGCTGGCATCGATCACCTTCCAGAATTATTTCAGGCTATACCCTAAACTTTCCGGCATGACCGGCACCGCGATGACCGAAGCATCGGAGTTTGAAGATATTTACAAGTTAAATGTAGTCGAGATCCCAACCAACGTAGCGGTTAGTCGCAAAGATTCGGACGACGAAATCTACCGCACCTCGGATGAACGCGATAACGCCATTATCGAGCTGATTAAAGAATGTCACGAGCGCGGGCAGCCGGTGTTGGTGGGCACCGTCAGCATCGAGAAATCTGAGGATTTCTCCAAACAACTTAAAAAAGCCAAAATTGCGCACCATGTTCTCAATGCACGCTATCACGAGCAAGAAGCGCAGATTATCTCGCTCGCAGGTCGCCTTGGCGCTGTTACCATCGCCACCAACATGGCGGGGCGTGGCACCGATATTCAATTGGGCGGTAATGTGGAAATGTTATATCGCGAGCGCCACCCTGAGC
>JAKFUW010000120.1 GCA_021732545.1 Alphaproteobacteria bacterium
GAGCGCATCTTGCGCGAACGGCTAGGGTGCTTGAGCTTACGAAGTGCCTTGGCCTCAATCTGACGAATCCGCTCGCGGGTCACGCTAAATTGCTGCCCTACTTCTTCGAGCGTGTGATCGGTGTTCATGCCGATACCAAAACGCATCCGCAGCACACGCTCTTCACGCGGGGTGAGCGACGCCAGCACCCGGGTGGTCACTTCGCGCAAGTTTGAGTGAATCGCCGAATCCACTGGCAGAATCGCGTTTTTATCCTCGATAAAATCACCCAGATGCGAATCTTCCTCGTCACCAATCGGCGTTTCGAGTGAGACAGGCTCTTTGGCAATTTTCATGACCTTTCGAACCTTATCAACTGGCATTACCAAGCGCAGTGCCAGTTCTTCGGGTGTGGGTTCGCGCCCCATTTCGTGCAGCATTTGGCGCGAGGTGCGAACGATTTTATTGATGGTCTCGATCATGTGGACAGGAATACGAATCGTGCGCGCCTGATCGGCAATTGAGCGCGTGATCGCTTGACGAATCCACCAGGTGGCGTACGTAGAGAATTTATAGCCACGGCGATATTCAAATTTATCAACCGCTTTCATCAGGCCGATATTACCTTCCTGAATCAGATCAAGAAATTGCAAACCACGGTTGGTGTATTTTTTTGCAATCGAAATCACCAAGCGCAAATTCGCCTCGATCATCTCTTTTTTCGCACGCGACGCATCGCGCTCACCTTTGCTTACCGCTTGCACAATGCGTTTGAATTCATTGATGGAGGTGCCGACTTCATGGGCGATTTTGGTAATGGCTTCGCGCAGCGCCGTAATTTCATCAACATTCTTTTCGGCAAAATCTTTCCAGCCTTTTTCTTTGAGCTTTGACACTTTAGCAAGCCATTTAGGATCGATCTCGTGCTTGTGATAGTGCTCGAGGAAATGCCTGCGATCGACCTTCGATTGCTCAGCCAATTTCAGCAGTTGCAATTCATAACCCATCAACAATTTGTGGATGGTAATCATCGTTTCCATCAGCTCTTCCACGCGCATGTTATTGAAGCGCACATTGAGCATAATCTCGGTTAGTTCCTCGTGGAGCTTATCGTATTTTTTCTGGTCAGCCGCTTCAAAGGTGTCTTCACCTAACGACGCCATCATGCGTTTTTCATGCAATTTCAGCATCTTTTTCGCAGTTTTAGAATAGGTATCGAGTGTCTCCAGAATCTGCGGCATCAGCGCGCTTTCCATCGCGACAAGCGACAGCGTGGTCTCATCAAACTCATCATCCTCTTCCTCTTTGGTGCGCTTTTTGACTGCGGCTTCCTCTTCGTCTTCATCGACTTCGTCTTCATATTCTTCCACCACATCCTGCTCGCGGGTGACATCGGCAAATTTGTCTTCGGTGCCCGCGCCATAGGTTGCATCCAGATCGATAATATCGCGCAGCAACATCTCGCCGTTAGCCAGTGCATCGCGCCAAACCAGTACTTCGTTCATCACTGTCGGGCTTTCGCTAAGCGAGCGAATGATCATCTCACGTCCCGATTCAATGCGTTTGGCAATTTCAATTTCGCCATCGCGCGAGAGCAATTCCACATTGCCCATTTCGCGCAGATACATGCGCACGGGGTCGTCTGAGCGGCCATATTTATCATCAGCCGCAGCGGCTTCTTCGGCAGCGGCGGGGTCAAGTTCAACTTCTTCGGTGTCTTCCACCACCGCCACATCATCCTCATCGGTGACCTCTGGAAGTTCGAGGACTTTGATGTTCTCTTTCTCCAACTTCTCAATCACTTCTTCTATCGCGTTGGGCGACAAATCGGTAGGCAACTTTTTGTTCAACTCATCATAGGTGAGCACGCCTTTTTGCGCGCGGCCGAGCTTAATCAGTTTGACGAGCATTTCATCGGAGAGACCTGGGGATTCCGCATCGGGAACCTTTTTCGCAGAGGCTGCTTTTGCAGCGGCAGCAGCGGCTTTACGAGAAGCGGGGGTATTGGGGGTTTTAGTCTCAGTCATAGCGGGTGTCGTTTTTTTAGTTTTCATAGGTGGTAATGAGCTCTTATTGGGTGTGAGAGGTGAATGGGATTTTGTTGCTTTGGTAGAAGCTGCCTTGGCGCTAGTTTTAACAACAGGTGCTTTTTTAGAAGGTGCGGCTTTGATTGCTTTTTGGGGAATTGGTTTTTTTGCAGCGACTGGCTTTTTAACGGCTTTCGCAGGCGGTGCTTTTTTAACGGTTTTAACGGATGCTTTCGCTTTCGATTTGGCAACAGGTTTGATCATTTTTTTGTCCGCGATTGCTTTTTTAACCGCTTTAGCGGGCAGTGCTTTTTTTGCAACCACTGGCTTTTTAACAGCCTTCGCAGGCGGCGCTTTTTTCACCACTTTTTTGGGTGCAACCGCTTTGGCTTTGGGTGCAGTTTTAGACGATTTTGGAGACGGCTTAGCGGCACGCGATGCCTTAGCTTGGGGCTTTGCCGCGCCGCGTTTGGGGGTAGGCTTCACTGCACGCGCCATCATTGCCATCCTTATCCTTAAGTTTATCTAGCATTCGCTTTCGCGCAGCGCGACCGCTCATGACTTTCCTGCATTTAGCATTCGCTTTCGCGCAGCGCGACCGCTCATGCCTGTGCTTTGCCGATTTAACACACAAAACCATTGGGCACAAAAGCACCATCATGCCTATCTGGGGTTAAATCTGCGTTGTTTCAAGAGTGTACAAAAAATTTCAAGGCATTATGAGAGGGTTAAGCTGCAAGTCAAACGGTTTTTAACATATTCCAAATGGCTGCCTGTAGATAGACCTGTGGGTAAACCTGTGTGTTGCGATTAAACCTCTTCCATTTGCTCGAGAAGGGTTAACCGATCGCGCTCTTTTTTCATGGCTTCTAACTGGTGATGAAGCGCAAGTTGGCGTTGATTATTTTCATCATTATTCTGAGTGGCCATCAGCTGTTCAATCTGCGCTCGCTCCTGCTCCATCTGCCCCAGATGAAACGCATTGACCGCAATTTGCCAGAAACGCTCCACGCGCACATGCGGCATGTCGGCTGCGATCACGATGGACGGGTCACGCGTTAACGCCGCCATTGCGTCGGCCTGCTCGGCCAGCGCCTCGCGCAGTCCATCGCGGGTAAGGACATCATGAGTTTGCGCATAATCGAGCATCGCCTCGCGCAAGGCATTCGCGCCGCGCTCGATCACGGGCAGGCACGCCAGCTGCTCTTGCGCCTGCGCCGATTGCAACAATTGCGGATAAAGCAGCGCCAGCGCCAGGCAGCGCTTCACCGCCATTTCGGTGGTGCCAGAAAGCGCAGGGATGCTGGTAGCCACCTGCACTTTAGTGGCCTGAAACCCTTTGCGATCGCCTATTTTGGGGCGCGGCGCGTTCATCTGAGATTCCCACAATTTTTGCTTAAAAAAGCTACGATAATGCGAGCGCACCGTAGGTTCTTTAATCTGATCGGCCAGCTGATAGAGGTATTTTTCTTGGCCGGCCTTGGCCTCCGGTGTGGTTGCAACCCCCGAAATCACCTGTTGCCACAGCATATCGGCCAAAGCAGGGGCTTGGTCGCACAGCGCCAACATCCGGTCTTTTTTACCCGAACGCATCATCGAATCGGGGTCTTCGCCGCTGGGAAGCTGCACAAATTTGAGCGATTTGGCAGGCTGCAACAACGGCAAGGCAAGCTCTCCTGCGCGGCGCATGGCGCGTGCACCTGCTGCATCACCATCCAGACACATCACCGGCACATCAGCCAGCTGCCACAAAAGCTGCAACTGATGCTCGGTCACCGCGGTTCCAAGCGGTGCCACAGCATTTTGAATGCCCGCCTGATGCAGCGCAATCACATCCATATAGCCCTCACACACAATGACTCCTTGCGCATCGTAAGCGGCTTTGCGCGCCAGATCATAATTATATAGCTGATGCCCCTTGTGAAACAGCTCGGTTTCGGGTGAATTCAGATATTTAGCGGCGTCAGCCTGCGCACTGATGCCCGGCAGAATCCGCCCGCCAAAGGCAATCACCTTCGATGATTTATCGCGGATCGGGAACATCAGTCGCCCGCGAAAGCGGCTATAGGCGCTGCGCCCATCGGCGGCAATGAGCAGCCCCGCATCGATCATCTGCTGCTGGCTAACCCCTTGAGCGATTAAAGCTTTGGCGAGCGCCTCGCGGTCATCGGGTGCAAAGCCGATGCGAAAAGTTGCGATGGACGCGGGTGTGATGCCGCGACTGGCCACATAATCGCGCACCGCCATGCCAGCACCACCCATCAGCTGGCTTTCAAACCAGCGGCAGGCCAGCTCACAGACTTCTTGAGTGCTGCTCCTAACCCGTTCTTTTATCTGTTCTTCTTGCGTGGGTTGGGGTAGCGCCATGCCCGCCTCAGCAGCGAGTCTTTCAATGGCTTCTTTATAGTTAAGGCCTTCTATTTCCTTGATAAAACCAATCGCGTCGCCATGTGCGCCGCACCCAAAACAATGATAGAAGCCTTTTTCATCATTGACCGTGAAGGATGGCGACTTCTCTTTATGAAACGGGCATAAGCCCATGAATTCCCTGCCATGTCGCTTGAGCGCCACGCGCGTGCCTACCACCTGCGAAACTGAAAAGCGGCTTTTAAGTGTGTCGATAAACGATTGAGGATACCGCATTTTATTTTTTTCTCTGCATAATGCCGATTCGGCAATTGACCCGCGCACCAGCGCGGCCTATATCATACAGACATTCTCTACACGGTTAAGTAATTTCACTTAAATAACAATAAAACTGTTGATGGAGTATCGTGTGAGCTCAGCTAATACAATGAAATCACAAGCAATTCCAGAATTTCTGGAAATCGGCGAAGACCGTGTTCCGCTGTTAATCCGGCGCAACAAACGCTCGCGTCGTATTTATTTGCGTTATAATCCAGCCGGTCACACTTTTTCGCTGACCTTGCCGCATCGCGCCAAACTCGCCGAAGGGGTGGATTTTATCCAAACCAAAAGTGATTGGATTGTG
>JAKFUW010000070.1 GCA_021732545.1 Alphaproteobacteria bacterium
GAACATCACCCTGTTTGCAGCGGGAATGACGCATTCACAAAGATCAGGTATCAGTAACATGACCCTTCCCAAAGTTGCGATCATTGGTCGCCCGAATGTCGGCAAATCGACGTTGTTTAACCGCCTCACGCGCACGCGCCACGCGTTGGTGGCCGATGTTCCAGGCGTCACGCGCGATCGTCGCGAAGGCAAGGCCGATATTGGCGGCTTAGAATGTATTGTGTTTGATACCGCAGGCTTGGAAGAAGCCGAAGAATTTTCCCTGCAGGCGCGGATGACGGCGCAGACATTGGCGGCACTCGCCGATGCGCAGGTGATTTTATTGGTGGTGGATGCGCGAAGCGGGATTTTGCCGGTTGATCGTCATTTTGCGCAACTCGTGCGCGCCAGTTGCAAGCCGGTTATTTTGGTGATTAACAAAGCCGAAGGCAAGCGCGGCGCGGATTTATCCGCCGATGCCTACACGTTGGGTTTTGATAATTTGGTGGGGATTTCCGCAGAACATGGCGATGGCATCGGCGATCTGCTCGATGCATTAATTGCAGCGCTGCCTAATGATGACGAAGAAACCTTTGTTAAGAAGAAACGCAAAAAACGCACTAAAACTATCACTCCAATCGAAGACATCCCCGAAGAAGAACAAACGGCACCGATTGGCATTACCGTGGTGGGGCGCCCGAATGTCGGAAAATCGACGTTCCTCAATCAACTGCTCAAAGAAGATCGTCTGCTCACGGGGCCGGAAGCCGGCATCACCCGCGATTCGATCGCGGTGGATTTTGATTATAAAGGCCAGGCGCTGCGATTGGTAGATACCGCTGGGATGCGCAAAAAATCGCGCGTCATGCCCAACCGACTCGAGGTGATGGCGGTGAATGATACGCGCCGCGCGATTCAATTTGCGCAAGTGGCGGTGCTGATGTTGGATGCCACCCAAGCGCTCGAAAAGCAAGATTTACAAATAGCGGGAATGTTGGCTGAGGAAGGCCGCGCCTGTGTGCTGGCGCTCAATAAATGGGATTTGGTGCCGCACGATGAAAAACAAGCGCTGATGAATGAAGTGCTGTTTCAGATCGATAAAATCATGCCGATGTTCAAAGGCATCAGCGTGGTGCCGTTGAGCGCCAATCAAGGCAAGCATATCGATAAGGTGATCGATGCATGCCTTGAGGCGTTTAAAATCTGGAACAGCCGCGTTTCAACGGGTGCACTCAATCGCTGGCTCGAAGACGCACTCAGCCGCCATACCCCGCCGCAAGTCAGTGGGCGGCGTTTAAAAATTAAATTTATGACCCAAGCCAAAACGCGCCCGCCAACCTTTGCGGTGTTTGTGAATGTGAAAGATGGCATTCCTGAGACCTATCAGCGCTATATGATTAACAGCCTTCGGGAAACATTCCATTTACCGGGCGTGCCCATCAGGCTGCTGGTCAGACGCGGCAAAAACCCGTATGAAGATAAATGATGATGTTAACGTCGTCATTGCCTCCTCGCAAAGACGCAAATGAATGGATTAAAAGCCTGTGACTGATCTTGCGATAGAAATCTCAAATCTCACCAAAACCTATGAGGCTGGCAAAAAAGGTGCAGCCAAAACGGCACTCAAAGGCGTGGATCTGGTGATCCCGCGTGGGTCGTTCTTTGGCTTGCTGGGGCCTAATGGTGCGGGCAAATCGACTATCATCAATATCATGGCGGGCTTGACGATTAAAAGCGCAGGCCACGTAAAATTGTGCGGCATCGATATTGACGAGAACCCACGCGCCGCGCGCAGCAAGCTCGGTGTGGTTCCGCAAGAACTCATGCTCGATACGTTTTTCACCGTCCGCGAAGCGCTGGAAATCACCGCAGGCTATTATGGCGTGCCCAAAGCCAAACGCCGCACCAATGAGATTATCGAGGCGATGGGGCTTACCGACAAAGCCGATATTGGTTCGCGTAAATTATCGGGCGGCATGCGCCGGAGATTATTGGTGGGAAAAGCGCTGGTGCATTCACCCCCGATTTTAATTTTGGATGAACCAACCGCAGGCGTCGATGTTGAACTTCGTACCCAATTATGGGATTATGTGCGAGCGCTGAATAAAGCAGGCACCACCGTGTTGCTGACCACGCACTATCTCGAAGAAGCCGAAGAATTATGCGATGAAATCGCGATTATCAACCATGGTGAGATTATTAAGCGTGATTCAAAAGCCAAATTGCTAAGCGGCGTCGATAGCAAAGAACTGGTGCTAACGCTGGATCGCGATTTTGATTCGGGCGCGGCATTTGCCGATATGGATATTCATGCCGATGGCACCACATTGGTGATTAAATATAAGCCAAGCCAAGCCACATTTGAGCCGATGATTGACCGCGTGAAACAAGCGGGCTATCACATCGTCGATCTCACCACGCGCCAGATGGATCTGGAAGATATTTTCCGTAAATTGGTGCGCGAGCGGGCTGCGTGATCTTGGCTTGGTCATCCTGAATTTATTTCAGGATCATTTCGAATAGATGCCGAAACGAGTTCGGCATGACGAATGTTAAACCTCAACCCCAAAACGCGCGCGCACCGTATCGCGTAGTGACTCATCGGGGTAGCGGCCATAATTATAGCCAATCATCTCACCCCATTCGCCAAGGCGAGAGAGTGCCAGCGGCTCTTTCAATGCGATCGCTTTTTGCAGTAACGGCACGGTGGTCGCGGATAGCTGAATCACCACATGCACCATCCGATCCGCATCGATGTCGGTGGTCACCAGATGATAGAGATTCGGCGCGAGTAAACGGGGTGAGTTATTTTGCATGAGTTACCTCAATGGCAGGGGAGCCAATTGCATGTGCCGCTTCAATGGTAAGCCGAGGATCGTGTTGTTCTTTAGGAATCTCAAGTACCTTCACGGCCTGTTGATAGACAAGCTCAGGATTTTCAATCTGTTGTGAATCTTGCATTAAGCGCTGATGCGCCATCGCCATGCCCATATGTGCGCAAACTACTGGATCTTTATGTCCAGCAAAATGTCCCATCAAAAAACCCGCAAAGGCTTTATCGCCGGCACCGACTTTATTTTTTGCCGGGGGGGGATCGGTATTCGGTGCGGTCTTGCACCATATCGGAACCTCGCGAAGTGTATAGTCTTGCCCTTTGCCTTTTTCAAGTATCCATGCACCGTCTTCGCTGCGCGTGATAAAGGCTTGGCACCCCTGCGGTAGCAGAGCAGCGAATTCCGGCAGATGCGCTTTAACTTCGGATTGTGAGGCTTTGTCATCCAGCCCGAACAAATATCCTATTTCCTCAAAATTGCTCAGTACCACCTTGGCGTTTCCAATACATTTTTTGACCATATCCTGATGTTCTGTGGTGATGCTACGCGCCGTGGGCATCGCGAAATACAGATCGGTTTGATCGCGCGTGGCTTTGTCTAATAGTGCCTTAAACATCGGTTTGTTTTTTTGCAACAAGGTGCCCAGCAGCAGCACCGCATTGGTTTTTTCTGATGTCACCGGTTTGGTGTTTTCAGGAGTAACCATTTCAGCAAAATTCCCATCAAACTTAGCGATGGATCGTGATGATTTTTCAGGGTTAATCGGATCGGGTCGAAGATAGGCAAGCGTGATAGCGGTTCGGGCATCGTCCGTTGTGTGTGGTGACAAGATCGGCGGGTTGGCTTGGTGTATCAGTGAATTGCGCAATACATCGCTCAACGGTCCTGTCCCCAGCGAAGTCAGCATGGTGATGTTCAGCTGATCACGATTAAATGCTTTAAGTAGTGGTTGCGCAATATTCAGCGCCGTGCCACCGGATTGAACCTGAATGGCGCTCGCTTGAGTTAATTTGCTCAGCAAGGTGTGTAATGCCTCGCGTTTTGGTGTGGGAGCAGCATTAGTGTCTTTTAAGACATCAACCGCTTCTTTTCCAATGTCATAGATTGTTGCAAGATCACATAGCATTGCATCGCGGGTGGCTTCGTTGATCACCACTTTGCTGCTGACCTGTGGTTTCCAGAAGGTCTCGTTATAATGTTCCCAGTTGGCGTTCAAGGCGGAGTGCAAATCAGGCCGACTTGGCGGACTCAAGGGAATCACCACATCGGCAATCGCAGTATCACAGGTTAAAAGTTTTCCCATAACACCAACTTAACGTGTGAATATGAATAAATCGATAAGATTAATGGGCTTTGGAAGCGCCACGCGTGCGATACATCGAATAAAAGACACCACCAGCCAGTAACGCGCATGTCACGCCTAAAGAGATGCTGGCCGGTATTTTTTCGATGCCTATCAACTCTGCCACAATCACCTTGCCACCGATAAAAATCAGCACCAGCGATAAGGCATATTTGAGATAATGGAAACGGTGGATGATCGCATCGAGCGCAAAATACATCGCCCGCAGACCCAAAATAGCGAAGATATTGCTGGTATAAACGATGTAAGGATCGGTGGTAATAGCAAATACGGCGGGGATGCTGTCGAATGCAAAAATCAGATCAGCGACCTCAATCATGATCAGTGCCAAAAAGAGCGGGGTATAATAACGCACTTTCTTTTTGGGGTTTTCAGCATGGGGTTTTTTGATCGAGAATTTATTGCCGTGTAATTCTTCAGTAATCGGCAGATGCGTGCGCAGCCAGATAAGCAAGCGGCTTTTGGAAAAGTCTTTTTCCTCGTCACCTGCCATCAGCAACATTTTGATACCGGTGAAAATCAGGAAAGCTGCAAAAATCAGCAATACCCACTCAAAGTTTTGTACAATAGCCGCGCCCAGACCTATCATGATACCGCGCAGCACAATCACCCCGATAATGCCCCACAATAGCACACGGTGCTGATATTCACGAGGGATGGCAAAAAATCCAAATATCAATGACATGACGAAGATATTATCCATCGCCAAGGTTTTTTCGACGAGGTAAGCAGTTAGATATTCCTTGCCCTTCACGTCGCCCAGATAATGCCAGACAAACAAGCCATAAAGCAGCCCGATACAGATATAAAAAGCACT
>JAKFUW010000204.1 GCA_021732545.1 Alphaproteobacteria bacterium
TCTGTGGGTTGGTTACCTCCTGATGCCGCGTTGGCCTCAGTTTGGCTAAGCGCAGCTTGTAGAGTTTCAATTAATTTTTGTTGACCTTCGTCATTTGAAAGGAGTGTTTTTCCTTCAGCGCCTTTGACTTTCGGGGCATTTTTTTTATCGCTCACCTCATGTTCTTTAATCAGGTCTGCTTCCAATTGCGCTATTGAAATTTGGCCGCTTTTAGTTGAGTCATCTTTAATGGTAATGTCTTCAAAATTAGGCACACCATTTGAAAGGTTAGGTTTACCAATCTTTTTTGTTTTGAGAACAGCAAATATCCCCGCAGAAACATTCAATCGCAGAATTGACGGACTCTTGTCCTTTTCTGTTACCCAGTGAATTTGACCTTCTTCTAACTTAAGGTTTTTTAAAGCAATGTCCTCCATTCGTTTGGGGACATTTGAAATCATATACACATGATAGGTTTTATTCGCACCTTCACCCGATTCATGCATCACAACATCTTTTAATGCAACTGGCATGGAGGTTCCAAAGTCTCCTGAGCTACCTATACCAAAAGGATTTTTAGGAATATCAGGTGGCAATGGAGCTGTGGTTGGGATTGTTCCAATTTCTGATACCAATCGCGCCAGTTCGCTATCAGAAATCGTATAATATTTTAATGGATACTGTTTATGGTCGGCAATATCATCAATATTAATTCTACCAATACTCAATGCAACAGAAGAGGTTCTGCGGTTTTTCGCGCCGGTGCTTAATTCATATAAAATATTTCCTCGCACGCCGATCACGGTGCGTGTTTTGCCGTTGCCCAGCATCTGGGTGGTTTGCACCAAATCTGCTTTTTTGAGTTCGTCGGCAAATGCAGAAAGTGACGGCAATAGCTCCAGCATCTCATCTGATTTAGGTGTCAGATTTACGGGAGTGGTATTGCGCTCATGTCTTTTCGGGCGGCTTGCAGGAACACTGGCACGCGCAGGATTTAACACCTCAGGGTCTCGCAAATCGGTTAATGTTTCGGCGGCTTTGTTCATGAGGTCGTCGACATCGGAATCGGCATCTATCTCCAATTCCTCCTTGGCTTCGTCCGTAGTCCAGTCTGCACAGCGATTGGCCGGACTCCTGACAATCGCTTCCGCAATCGATTCAGGAATGGGTAAGGCGATTGTACACGCGGCTTCTTCGCCGATTTTATTGAAATGGATAGGAATCGCTTCGGTGCTTTCTTTCCAATCCTTATGAAGCAGACCCGCTTTTATCAACGCGTTGATACCTTTATCCGATGAATTTCCCATCACCCGCATCAGCAATAGCCTGCTGTGCTCATCACCATTGGATGTTTTTTCAGCAATCGCCATTTGCATCGAGCTATCTGCGTTCAGTCCCAGCACATCTAATTTTACAGGGGCTATGCGTTGCTCTGGATCCAGAGTGTTAAGGTATTCTTTATAGACTATGCCATTTACCTGCACCTTGGTGTATGATTTGCCATCTGCATCGACCCCTGGCACTGGTGGAGTGCTGTTGGTTATTTGTGCCGCTTGGAGTGTTTTCAGCTGTTGCTCATCATAAACATAGAGCACGGGCCGATACGTCTTTTCGTCAAATACAACAGGTGCCGCATCAATCGCCTGAGGGAATGGATAGCCCGATAGTTTGGGTTCGTGCGCCAACACCGTCTTTGGATTGGCTTCAGAAGCTTCCATTGATAAAATCTTGATAAGCTCTGCAATCGGATCTGATTTTGACATTACTATCCCAAACAATTCATATTAGAGAAGCATTGTAACCATTCTAATGGTTAAGAAGTGTGAAGCTTTTGTGATATGGTCAGGGCGCATAGAATGATGCCCGCGCATGCGCTGTGAGTGGAGGCCCGGGACGGAATCGAACCGCCATTCGAGGATTTGCAATCCTCTGCATCACCATTCTGCCACCGGGCCAACTTTGAGGGCGCAAGGTGCACAGCCATACCCAGCAAGCGCGCTTTGGTCAAGCGCTATGAGCGAGCTTTATGCAGGCTTTTGGTCGCACCATGTGAATAAATGCCCGTTTATAAGAGCTTTTTTGAGCAATCTGGTTGCATTCAAATTCAACACACGATAATCGCTACTCTTATGTTTCAAGCACGCATCCACATGATCGATGGGCAACTCGCCCCAAACCAAGTCTCTGGTGAGCGGGTGGTGGCTGCCATGGGCGTCACCCCGCGAGAGCGCTTTGTACCCGATGCTTACCGCCATGCCGCTTATACTGATGCGCCGGTGCCGCTGTCGCCGCACCGCGCGATGCTATCGCCCGTAATATTAGGTCGGTTGCTACAAGAAGCGCCGCTAAATGAGCATTCCCGCGTGCTGGTCATTGCAGGCTCCACCGGCTATAGCGCGGCGATTCTGGCGATGATGGGTTGCCATGTGGTGATGCTGGAAGATAATAAGATATGGGCCGATAAAGCAACAGCGTTATTGAAAGAACTCAATGTGCAGCAGGTGAATGTGGTGCATGGCGCGCTGGATGGTTCGGTGCCGACCGATCACACCTTCGATGCGGTGCTGATTGAAGGCGCGGTGCAAGCCTTGCCTAAATGGTTGTTTGAGTGCCTGACGCCCGATGGTTGCGTGCTGACCATTTTGCGCGATAGTGCGGATGCCACCAACCAACTCTCGGCCATGGGCCATGCGATTGTGGCACATAAACAAGGTGATGGCTGGCACACACAAATGATTTGCGCCGCATCGATGCCGGTGATTCCGGCGTTTCGTGCCATGCACCCCTTTACTTTATAATCATTTGCCTTACATAAGGCAGATTGTTTGCGAAAGGCTTTGATGATGAAAACACTGGCAAGACTATTTTTAACAAGCTCGGTATTGGCCGCCATGTCGCAAACAGCTCATGCGGGCGCCTTTGAAGATGCGCTTGTGTCTGCCTATGAGAGCAACCCGCGCATTGCAGCCCAGCGCCGTTCGCTTGAACAAGCCGATGAGCGCGTGTCGCAAGCGATCTCAACCATCCGCCCGAACGTCACCACCAGCTATTCCAATGGCCGCCAGCGCACGCGCTTTGATACCGACACCTGGAGCTATGAAGATACCGAGAGCAAATCCATCGAAGTCAGCCAGCCGATTTTTCAAGGTGGCGCTGAGTATTTCCGTTATTCAAGCGCCAAAAACCTGGTGCTGGCCAGCCGCGCCGATCTGAACAATCTTACTCAGGATGTGATGCTCGATGCGGTTACGGCTTATATGGATGTGATTCAGAATCAATCGGTGCTGGAACTTAGCAAAAAGAATGAAACCGTGTTATCCAAGCAGCTCGATGCCTCGCGCAATCGTTTTGATGTGGGCGATGTCACCCGAACCGATGTGGCGCAATCGCAAGCGCGTTTTTCGCGCGCGCAAACCGATACGATTCAAGCCCGTGGTAATCTCGATTCATCACTGGCGAACTTTGAACGCGTGATGGGTTTTAAGCCGGAAAATTTACCGCTGGAGATGCCAGAAAATTTACCGCAAATGCCCGCCACGCTCGATGAAGCCATTGACCGCGCAATTGAAAACAGTCCGGTGCTCATTTCCGCGGGCTTTCAAAAAGACTCCGCCGAAGATGATATTGGCACCAACACCGCCTCGTTGCTACCACAAATATCACTTAACGGCACCGCGCGCCGCCAAGATGGTGCGGGCGTCACCGGAGGCAGCTCCTTCGATACCGATTCACTCACCGTGAATGTGAGCCTGCCGCTTTATCAGCGCGGCACCGAATATTCTCGTGTGCGCGAAGCACGGATTTTATCCAAACGTGCCCAATTCCAAGAGCAAGACACCCAAGATGCCGTGCGCGAAGCGATCATTCAGGCGTGGGAACGCTGGCAGACGGCGATCTCCACCATTAAAGCACAAGAAGAAGCGATCAACGCCGCCGAAATCGCATTATCCGGCGTTCGCAAAGAGCAGGAATATGGCGCGCGAACCATTTTGGATGTGTTGGATGCCGAGCAGGAATTGTTCGCTGCCCGCGTGAATCTGGTGCGGGCGCAGCGCACACGCTTGGTTGCAATTTATAACTTACTCACCGTGATTGGCGATATGACGCCCGCAAAGCTGAACATCAAGCCAGCAGATTACGATCCGACCGAGCATTATGATAGTGTGAAATGGCAGTTGATTGGATTTTGATGTTTTACTTGTCAGCCATCGTACTTTAGGCCATTAATACAGTAATCATATAGTGCTTCCAAATAAGAATTGGACATTTTATGTCCATTCTTAATTTGGATAAAAGCACTATAAAACATATAATTATAGTCATTTTATCCAAGTAAAAAATGTTCCATTTTTTCTTGGAATGACTATACAATAAAAAATGAGGCTTTCATGAACGCGCAGGCAGCAGAAGAACACGATCAATCAATGGAGGAAATCCTCCAATCCATCAAGCGTATCATCGCGGATGAAGAAGACGATGCCCCAGCCTCTCCCAAAACCCTTGGTTCTGATGTTTTGGAGCTGACCGAAGTGGTGCAAGACGATGGCACCGTGGTCAAAACCGCCTTTGCCCCGCCCGAACCCCTATCCGAGCAGCGTGGCTTTGAAAGTGCAATGATGCCTGCCCGCCCACATTTGAAGAAGGCTTGGTGTCCGACAAAACGGCGTCCGCCAGTGCCGCTGCTATGCGCACGCTCATGAATCAGCCCAAAGAGGAGAGGAAACCCATGCCCAAAACTGATTCTGCCTCGTTTCGCTCTGGCGCTACGGTTGAAGACCTGATGATGGAAGCCATGCGACCCATGCTGAAAAGCTGGCTCGACGCTAATTTACAGCCCATCGTCGAGCATCTGGTGGAGCGCGAAGTGCGGCGCATCGCTGGAAAATAAGTAATCAGAGTCGAGAGTCGAGAGTCGAGAGTTGAGAGTCGAGAGTCGAGAGTCGAGAGTCGAGAGTCGAGAGTCGAGAGTCGAGAGTCGAGAGTCGAGAGAAGGTTGAACACTCTA
>JAKFUW010000127.1 GCA_021732545.1 Alphaproteobacteria bacterium
TGAAAGAATGAGATACCGCATGTACCGTTTTTTGATGCTGGTTTTTGTGGCGTGCTTTGCCACATCCTCCATTGCGAGCGCCGCAAGCTTGGGGTGTTGCTGCCTGCAATCGTTCATGCAATCTTCGCCTTCGAGCGCAAATCAGATGCCGTGCCATCAGGCGGCCTCTGCCAAAACCACCTCAAAATCTGATATGCACGGTATGAAATGTGGCTCGTTTGCGTGCGTGAAGTTGCCATTGGCGTATCATGCGGTTGTTTCCACTCATGCTTCGGCCACAATAACTTTCACGTCAGTCGATCAAGCCGCAATGGCGTTCCAATCCCTTACCCCCGATATTCTGCTTAGCCCTCCGCGAGCGTAAATACATTCACTGTGTCATCGCGAGCACCATCTTTGGTGCGTGGCGATCCAGCGCGGCTATGCATAGATTGCCACGCGAATCCGAATGATTCGCTCGCAATGACGGCACAGAAACCACCCACATCCACCTTATAATAAGGGATTTTTATGTCATATCTATTCGCTTTTTTCACCATTCTATTGGTGTCATCTGCCGCCCTTGCCCGCCCTGTTTCCTATGAGGGAGGCTCGATGGTGATGACCGAGAACAACTATGAAAATCATGCACTGCATCTGCTTTATTCGCCGACTGCGAAAACGGCATTTGGGGTGGCCACTGAATATTGGCGCGATCAGGACTGGTGGTATCAGGGCGCGCAATTTAACTGGCTTGCCAAGCGCTGGAACCAACCTGATTCTCAGGCGAATGTCTATGTGCTTTCTTCAGTAGGGGTAGCTAGCGGCAACAATGATGCAGGCAAAAACATCCACGAGCCAGCAGCTTTTTTGGGTGTAGAGCTCGATTGGGAAAATCGACGACTTTTTACCATGTATGAAAATCATGTGGTGGAGGCAGGCGACATTGATGGTTTTTTCGAGCAGAAAGCCCGCGTGGGGGTTGCGCCCTATATTGGCGAATATGGCGACCTGCACACCTGGCTGATGCTCGAGGTGGAGCATAATCCAGGCGACGAGCATGACATCACCGTAACACCATTGGTGCGGTTATTTTATGAGCAGCATCTGGCGGAAGCTGGTATCAGTAACCGTGGGGATATTTTGTTTAATTATACGGTGCAATTTTGAGAGATCACTTCGTCATTGCGAGCGAACGCAACGCGTGAGCGTGGCAATCTAGAAAAAATGGATCGCCACGATCGCAAGCTCCCTCGCGATGACGACAACAACCTTACAAGGAGTTTTTTATGACTAAATTTTTTACACTATTGATCGCGTTATTTTTCATGGTTTCAACCCCCGCTTTTGCTAATCACGAAAACGCTCACAAGCCCGTGGTGGTGCATATCAATGGCCTGATTTGTGATTTTTGTTCGCGTTCGCTCGAAAAGCTTTTTAAAGCGCGCGATGAAGTCTCAGACATCAAGGTTGATCTGACTGCCAAAACCACCACGATTGAGTTGAAAGCAGGCAAAGACATCGACGATGCCACGATCAAACAACTCATCACCAGCGCAGGCTATGATGTGGTGAAAATTGATCGGGAGTAGTCTCACCCATCGTCATTGCGAGGATCGAGCAACGCGAGTGACGCGGCAATCCATGGATCGCCACGTCGCTGGCGCTCCTCGCGATGACGCTGTCTTTGTATGTAATTTTAGGAGCACCACGATATGAATACACTTAACTGGAAACATACCATCGCGCCGTTTTTTAGCCTGTTCACGTCGCTTGGAACCTTGGTGTGTTGCGCATTGCCTGCATTATTCGTGACGCTCGGGGCAGGGGCAGCACTGGCGGGGTTGGTATCCTCCGCACCGTGGCTGATTGCGCTTTCGGCGCATAAGGCGTGGGTGTTTGGCGGCGCAGGCATCATGATTTTGCTGGGCGGCCTATTGCGCTGGAATGCGCGCCACGCGCCATGCCCTGCTGATCCTGCCGCTGCCAAAGCCTGTATGCGTCTGCGGCGGTTCAGTGGGTGGATTTACTGGGCATCGGTGGTGATTTATCTGACCGGTGCCTTTTTCGCTTTTGCGGCGGTGTATGTGTTGATTTAGCGGAGTTTCGTCATCATCCTGTCATAATGCTATGCCATAGTGTAAGTGTTCTAAAGTGTGGATAGGGGATAATCGTGCACGAAGCTGGTAACCCAGTAAAGATTGAAAATGATGCAAAAGAAGCATCGCCGCAAGCAGTTGCGATGGGCTCTGGCTGGCGTGATCGTATTGTTCAGGCAACACCTGCACCGATTATCAACGCATCCAGCAACGTGATCGGGGTGATGCACGTGGCGGCAGAAACGCTGATGCTCAAAGCATCGGGCTTGAAGTTCATGAAAAACAATCGCGGCGGTGACAAAGCCAATATCCTGATTGACCCTGCCAATAATTTGTGGCGTGGATTAACGGGTGCCGATAAAGAAAAAGCCATGCAAAACCATTGGTCGACACGCTCGACCATGTCGGGGTTTTCGGCGTGGGTGCTTGGAACGGTTTTGCCAGATAAAGGAGAGAATAAAGAGGCGATAAAACAGGTTAACGAAGAAAGTGGGCACAAGATTGCTCCAGGCTATAATCATTGGACTATGAAAGCAAAGGCTGCGGATGCGAAAATGGAGGGGGATGTTTCGACGGCGTCACATACTTCTAAGCGCGAAATGGAAACTAAACCAGAACCCAATCAATCAGCGCTTGGTTATGCGGGCTCAAAACTCTATGAATCTATTCAAATTGGTAACCCCGAAACTAAGCGTGAGCAAATAGGGCTTGGCCTCACTGCGGCAGGTGTTTTTTCGGCCATTTCAGGTTTTAATAACGTGAATTTAAAAACCGGCGCACGCTTTACCAACTGGTCGCATGCGGCGGGTGGTTTAATCACAGCTTTATCTGGTGCTAATTTACTTTTTGCCAAAACCGATCGTGAAGGCTGGCAAGGATTTGGATCGACTATTTGGTTGAGGTTGCCTCTGGCGGGGATGAGCACCTATAAAAAATTTCAGAAACATGATCGCTGGGAATATTACTTGGGAGGGCAGGCATTATTTCAATCGGCGGCTGTATATTCTTATTTGTATGGCGGATTAGAAAAGCTTCCCGATGGAACGGTGATCGAGCGTGAAACGAAAGGCCATCATCACAAGCTAGAAGAAGATAAGCCCCAAGTCCCGCTTTATGTTTCGTTGCCACATCCAAATATCGCGGAAAATGTTGTGCCGCAGAACCTTGTAGGCGATATTACCAGTACTTCGCGCGTGCATGAGAATGAATCGCGGATTTCCGCCTAATTCTTTTTTGAATTCTTCTAAAACCGTCATTATCCTGTCATAAAGCTGTGCCATAGTATGAGCATCGGGTAGAGCGGACACTCACGGGTTGGGTGTGCGCTCTACCTGATCAATTTTACATGGGATGGATCCATGCAAACGCAGGGTAACACTGCGACAGCTACTCGGCACGATCTGCGCAAAAACTCTTTGCCGCAGAAAGAGGACGCTCGCGCGCCTGAAAAACCATCGGATACCCCATGCGCAGATTTTAAAAGTTTGGCCAAACAATCTGGCGCGATATCAATCAAACCTGAAAAAACCATTGTGGCGTGCAAAAAAGATGCGCATGGCCTGTTTAGTGATATTGGCCGTGCGTGGAACACCCCTGATGCAGGCTGGGCAGGCATCACCAACGCTATTCGCATCAACTCGCCCGATATGTTGCTGAATCACGGGACGCAAGTGTTGTTTGGTATACAAGTTGCAGCCAATGCGCTGGGCATCTATGGCGTGCATAAATTCTATACCTATACCCCGGAGCTTGCCTATAAAAAAGCGGCCATGAACGCATCAGCGTGGTCGTCGCTTGTGACGAATGGTATTGGGGTGGTTTTTGAGGAAAAACCCATGACGGTGGAAGATAAAACACGTTACGAAAAGATGTCGTGGTTGGAATATATTCCGCGCCGCACGCTGCAGGCATTGATGCCGTGGGATCATGTCGGCGCCACGGTTTCGATGGGGATGATGTATGGCGGCATTACCGGAATGATCGGTGCGCCCGATATGTTTATGGGTGCTAAAAACGGGTTGACCACTCTAGGTGGGGCGATGCTGTGCTATGACCCTGACCGCGAACGTGCCTGGCAAAATTCGAGCGGTGTTTTCTTTTTACAAAAATTATTTTCAGTCAACAACGCATATCGATCCTACTCCACCGGATGGCCGGACAAAGGCATCGCGCCCGGGAATTGGACGGATGCAGCGAAATTATCTCTCAACCAACTCTCGAATGTGGTGGGTTTAGTGTATGGTGGGGTGCATGTCGATAAAGACGGGAATATCTACAAAGAAGCCAACACAACCGATGCTAAAAACCCAGACATCGACGATGCGGTGTTGGAGGGGCGAACGCAAGCACCGATTGATTTGAAGCGACCGTTTGTTTTTAAAACGCAAGGGGAAGATGCGGCCAGTCCCACTTCTCAGATACAAACACATGCGTTACATCATCAGCCGATGCAGACGCAGGCAAATCAGCCTGAAAGACAGGTGTGAAATTGTTTTAATAATATCTGATTTTGTCATGATATTGTCACGTGGTTGTAGTATTACTCTTTGCCATTGGGATCATAATTAATGAATGGAGAATGGGATATGACGGCGATTCAATCAAAACATAAAGTACCAGAAGTTCATGCTTATTTGGCGGGGCCTGATGTGTTCTTTCCGGATTCAGCCGAGCGTGCTAATCGAAAAAAAGAGATTCTGCGGTTACAAGGCATTATAGGAAAATATCCGCTCGATAATGAAGCTCCTCCGGCTGAAGTATTGCTCAAAGGCGGGCTTGCAATTGCCGATCACATCGCTAAAGCCAACGAAACCATGATGGAAAGTTGCAGCAAGGATGGAAATATCGGGGTAATCTTATTTAATATGACCCCGTTTC
>JAKFUW010000110.1 GCA_021732545.1 Alphaproteobacteria bacterium
GCGCAGGCTTTGGCCGCCCACCACCAACCGACGCCCATTATAGTATCGACGTCGATTTTCTCGAAGCGGCATGCGGTGCCAAAAAGCGCGTGACCATGCCAGACGGCAAAATGCTCGATATTAATATCCCCGAGGGAATCGAAGAAGGCCAGCAATTGCGCCTCAAGGGTCAGGGTGCGCAACCATCTGGCCATGCTTATGTAACGGTGCAAATTCGCCCGCATCCATTCTTCACTCGCAAGGGTTTTGATATCACTATCGAGCTACCGATCACTCTGCCTGAAAGCGTGCTGGGCGCAAAGATACAGGTGCCGACAATTCATGGTGCCATCGAAATGACCATCCCTAAAGGTGCAAGTTCCGGCGCAACTCTCAGGCTGAAAGGCAAAGGCGTGAAAACGAGTGATCAGTTTGTAAAACTGAAACTAGTTATGCCCAAAGAAATCGATGCAGAGCTAGAGGAATCCATCCGTACATGGTCGCAAACTCAC
This sequence comes from Alphaproteobacteria bacterium, assembly GCA_021732545.1. Lineage (GTDB taxonomy): Bacteria > Pseudomonadota > Alphaproteobacteria > Rickettsiales > UBA3002 > JAKFUW01. The sequence goes on from JAKFUW010000110.1 coordinate 492, forward strand.
GCCTATAACCCACGAAAAGCGATGGAGACGGTGCTATGAAAACGATTGAAGAAGTGCTGGAGATATTTGAGGCGAGGATTGATCGCCAGACGCTAGAAAATTATATCACGCATGAATGGCTGCGCCCTGTTTCACATTCTTCTGGCTGGTATTTTGAAGAAATTGATATCGCTCGTATCGAGCTTGTTTGTCATCTCGTGCGGGACATAAAGGTGAATGATGAAGGCATGGATGTGGTACTATCATTGCTCGATCAGCTTTACGGCATACGTGCGAAGATGCACAGCCTGACCCATGCCGTCACCTGCCAATCGACACAGGTGCAGACCGACATTATAGCTATTGTCAACGCATGGGAAGCCCAAGGCAAATCATCATGAATTACGCGCAGCGTTTTCTCATCAAGCCCGGTTCCAAGGTGAAGTTAAGCAATATCGATCCTCACTTCAAAGATGCGCATGTGAGCAAGAAGGATGCGCTTAAACTCATCGAGCTCAACAAGCTGCGCCTTCGGGCATTGCAGGAGCTACTTTACGCGGAACATAAGCGGTCGCTGCTGATCTGTTTGCAGGCTATCGATACGGGCGGTAAGGATGGCATCATTCGCCATGTCATCAGTGCCATGAATCCGCAGGGTTGTAATGTGGCATCCTTCAAACCACCCACCAGCCTTGAGCATGATCATGATTTCCTATGGCGCGCCCACCGCGATATGCCGATCAAAGGAAACGTAACAGTTTTCAATCGTTCGCATTATGAGGATGTGTTGGTGGTGAGGATTCATGATCTGGTGCCAAAATCCGTTTGGTCAAAACGCTATGAGCAGATTAACGAAATGGAAAAATACTTCTCTGCCAACGATACGCATATCGTCAAATTTTTTCTACATATCAGCAAAGATGAACAGTTGAAACGCTTCAAAGAGCGACTTGATGACCCTTCCAAACACTGGAAAATCTCGGAGTCAGATTATACCGATCGCGCGCAGTGGGACAATTATCGCAAGGAATTCGAGGACATGCTTAGTAAATGCAGCACCGAACATGCGCCATGGTATGTGATACCAGCTAACCATAAATGGTTCCGCGATTTAGCCGTATCGCAGATTCTGGTGGAATATATGGAAGGGCTGCACATGGATTTTCCGGAACCATCGGTCAACATCGGGCACATCGTTAAGACGTATTATGTCGCTAAAAAGTAGGCGCAGCATCGTGCATAGAAGTGGTTAGTAGCCAGAACAGTCAGCACTATTTTACCACATTTTTTTTTAGCAGGGAGAACCGAATGCGGGTAATCCATCTCTTCCGTAACCGCTAATGCCCCCACGGCACCCACTGTTGCACCAATGGCTGCACCTGCGATTAATCCAGGAAGGCCTGCTGCAATGCCCAGCGAAGCACCCAGTGCCACACCCGCTGATGCCGCAGACGCAATCGCCCCAATTGCGCCATTATCGTAGGGGTGATCGGTATGGTTTTCGGGTTTTATCTCTTTTATTTTCGCCATAAAAACTCCTAATGTGAGGGTAAGTAGCCCATGCTCACAGTGAGTGATGCAGCGTAAGAATGCAATGTGGAGATGGATGCAAAAGCGCCTGCACTAGTTTATTCAGTAGTCGTTTCGTTATCCACGGCAATGACTTCTTGCTGCACAATTTTACTGTGTATTTCATGGACAACTGAGATTTCTTTTTCGCTCAACTCTTCTAGATTAATAAGGTGATTATCGGCATCAATCGTTGTCGCTATCAACTCGCTGAGTTTTACTTGGATGACTGATAACTCCTTATTTTGTGCACGTTCCATTAGAAAGACCATGAGAAAGGTAGTCACCCCAATATAAATAGTAAGCGCGTTTTGCCATTTGCTCGAGAACCCGAAATATGCCCCCGCAATGAACCATACAAGCATTGAAAGTAGCGCCACTACAAAACCAATTGCGCTACCTGCCCATTTGGCAAAACGGTGAGTAAACGTTTCAAGAAGTTGAGAAAATTGACTGACAAAATACATGGCATCTACCAAGTTAATGCTTAAATAAAGATAGCTTTAAATGCCACACCATTCGAGAGAGACTATTTTGCGCGAAGGCCTATGCAGCTATCCGATGCACTGGCCTAAACTAACTATTCTTTTACTTCTGTTTTGCTGTATGAATAGGCACCACTGATATAAGACATAAGTTCATTTTTACTATCTTCTGAATCTTGCGCATCCTTTCTTGTAGATTTTAGTATCAAACATCTTGCCAGAGAAAAGTCGATAGCATCACGTAGTTTACCGTAGGTGTTTCTAAAATCACCTCTGGTCATATTATCTGAAGCACCAGAATTCATCACGAACAGAGCGAGATCATGATCATTGTCTCCTGTGATGACTATAATTGGAACATCATTAACAATTTTTTCGATGCGCTTAAAAATAGTCTCGGGAGAGTGAGGGCAAATTAAGCCAAGATCCAATAAAATAACGTCAACCTTAGGGTCATTTATTTTTAACAACTCCAGAGAATCTTTGAAATCCTCCAAGTGAGTGATAACAAATGGAACTATCATGGTATCCCCAAGCTGGCGTTTGATTTCCGAAACATCAAATTTCACATCGTCAATCAGCAGAATGTGGATTGTGTTGTCTTCCATTTTTTCAATCCTTATCATTTGGTGTGATAGCAATAACTTAACTTGCTAAGCAGCGCTTGGCATTTCACTCATTTTTCGGCAGCTTTCAGCACACCTGCGACACATTTCGGCGCATTTTCTCATTTCTTTCCCCTCAATTTGCTCGCATGATTCAGCGCAAGCCTCACATATTTCGGCGCACGTAGCGCACTCGGAAGCAGAAAACTGTGAGCCGCGAACCATAAAATCAGCGGCGGTCTGACAGGCCTGAATGCAATCGGCCATGATGCGTACATGTGCGGCTACAACATGCGCACCCCCCATCTCAATGCAATGCTTGAACAGCACACTCTGGCATTCGTGACGCGCCTCCCAGCAATGTTGCATGCATTCACTTATTTGTTTTTAATTGTGCGGCATAAAATTCTCCATTTATTGGGGAGTAGTTGGTTTACTCATGTTGGAAGCAACCAATTTAGCACGCTATGCCCACCTCCATCATGAAGCGATGCAGTTTATCCGTTGATGAATAAGGAAGTCGTAAATTTACTATTAGATTTTCGTAAATTTGCAGGAGTCTGCTGCCACCACTCGGGACTCTCTGTGGCTGCGTACTCGGCCTCATGTTTTTATACTTTAGTCGGATCATTCAGATCAACTCTTATGCTGTTTCCCCAGCTCAATCGCAGGGCATTCGCAATGGCGAGAACGTCGATGAATTCCTGTAATAATGCCGCTTGCACGGGAGAGATGTAACCCGCCGCTGCAAAGCCCATACCGACAATGGAAAACGCCATGCCGCCGATGGCACTTTGCAGCGCGATGGTGCGCAGGCGGGCACTGATGTGAATCAGCTCATCCACCTTCACCAACGAGTTTTCCATGATAACGGCACCAGCAGCCTCGGCTGTGACACTGCTATGCTGGCCAAAGGCAATGCCCACCGTGGCAGAGGCGAGCGCGGGTGCATCGTTGATGCCATCACCCATAAACAGCGTAGGAGCAATGGCGGTTTCAGCACGCACAATCGCCACTTTTTGCTCAGGGCTTTGTGAAGCGAGTGTTTCCTTGATACCTAGCAGCCCTGCAAGATACGCTACTTCCGATTCGCGATCACCCGATACCAACATGATTTTAGTGAACTGGTGTGATGGACCAAGATGGCTGATGAAGGATTTTCCGTCCGAGCGCGGCGCATCACGGAAGCGGAAGGTGGCAGCGTATTTGCCGTCCATCATAATGATGCTCTCCAGCCCCGCAGCGGTGGGTGGCAATTGCAACGCTGGCTGCAATTGCAGGAGTTTCTTGCGGCTTGTGACGGAAATTTCCCGCGCATCCACCATACCCGTCAACCCTTGCCCAGGTTTTTCAGAAACACTATCGGCTTCCATTAAGCTGAGTTTGGCTTTTTCTGCTGCCTTCATAATGGCGCTCGCCAGTGGGTGTTTGGAATAGCGCTCAAGGCTTGCCGCGCGGCTCAAAATATCATTCTGCGTGATGCCTTCGGCTGGCACGATTTCGGTGAGTTCTGGCTTCCCGTAAGTCAGCGTTCCGGTTTTATCAAAAATTGCCGTGCGGCAAGTGGGCAGGCGTTCAAGCACCGTTGGGTCTTTGACGATGATTCCCCGTCGCGCTGCCATGGAAATAGCACCGATAATAGTGATCGGGATGGCAATGATGAGTGGGCATGGGGTGGCAATCACCAGCACGGCAAGTGCACGCAGCGCATCGCCCGTGAAGAACCAAACCGCACCCGTGACGATAAGAGCGAAT
>JAKFUW010000087.1 GCA_021732545.1 Alphaproteobacteria bacterium
TCTTTGGTTTGCGCGTAAACCGATTGGCCAACCGTGGCGTCGGCTACCACGCCCGATAGATACACAATGCCCGCGTGAATCACCGCATCGCTCATGCGCGCGCCTGCCTCAATGCGTGTGATATCGGTCATGGTATGGGTGCTCCTGTTGGTGTGGTTGCGCTATGTTTAGCAAGCGCCGCGGGGTTTGTCGAGGGGCAGGGTGGATGTGTGTAAGGGGGGGATGGGATTACTTTGGTTCAGTTTCGCTTCCAAAGTTGCAAACGCTAAGCTCGCTTACGCTAACTAATCTTATTGTCGAACCCACGGGTTCTCATCAATCATCTCATCATCTTGAATATCAGCCCATAAAGTGCTGATATTCAAGATGGAGGTGTGAACGAGACTGGATAAAAACCATTCTCTATTGGGCGTAGTGGGGAGTAAATAGGCGAATTCAAGAATTTGCAAAAAATATGTACATCACCCCTTCCGGGACAGCAATTTCCATGCATCATGTATGATAAGGGCAGTTTTAGCTGCCATCATTCTTAATGGCAGGAAAGTATGACACTCGCATCAGCACAGCACGCAAACACCATAAGCTCCATCATTTACAGAATGGGCGTAATGAACCAGCAGCTTATTCACCGTAGCCTTAATCTGGGGTTGCTGGCGGAGGCAAAGCAGCTGCAGCGCATTGATAGACATCTCACATGGCTGCTGCATAAATCCGCCAGCTTCGATTTTGTAGCTGAGGTCGCGCAAGGCAGGACGCTACTCGTTGGCGAGGGCAATCTGAGCTTCACCCTCAGCCTTGCTACAATGTCAGGCGTTGTACCCAGCTGGTTGATTGCCACCACCTTTGAAAATAAAGAAGAACTATCTTCCGATGCCATCGCCAACGCCGAAGCATTACGTCGCAAGGGTGTAACGGTGTTGCATGGCGTGGATGGATCAAGCCTTGCGGCTGTATTTGGGGCATAGCAGTTTGATGCTATTGTGTTTCAATTCCCTCATGCCGGCAGCAGGGACGCAGTGGAAGGGCATAATCCAAATTTCATACTCGTGCGTGATTTTCTGATCAGTGCGGCAGCGCAACTGAATAGAGGCGGCAAAGTGCTGATTTCAGCGGTTGATAGCCCACATTACCGTGGCGCGTTTCAGTTTGATGAGGCCGCAGATATTGCAGGATTCTCCCCACCTGAATCCTATCCGTTTGATCCATCGGCATTTCCAGAGTATGAACATACCATGACGCATCAAAGCGGCAGCGCGATTGATCATCATGACGAATTCAGCACATGGGTATTTAGGAAATAGGCATGGCATCTGGTATAAGACAGGCATCGTTATTTGAAGAGGCAACGCCCATTGCCCCAGCGATTGTTGGCTTGTCTTACATTCCCCATTACATCGACGAATCAACAGAGGCAGCACTGTTGGAGATCATCGATAACCAACCATGGATGCACGACCTCAAACGCTGCGTGCAGCATTATGGCTGGCGGTATGATTATAAGGCGAGAAGCGTAACAAACGACTTGCGGATAGGCGCACTACCTGACTGGCTGCAAACTTACGCAATGCGCTTACAGCAAGCAGGCTTGTTTTCCGAAATTCCCGATCAGGTCATCATTAATGAATATGAGCCTGGGCAAGGTATTTCCGCGCATATCGACTGTATACCATGTTTCGCCAACACCATCGCCAGCTTGAGCTTAGGATCACCCTACGTGATGGATTTCACCCATAGTAAAACACGCAAGAAATCATCACTGATGCTGGAACCACGCAGCTTGCTCGTGCTCAGGGATGATGCGCGGTATGTTTGGCAACATGCTATCGCTGGGCGTAAAACGGATCGCTATAACGGCCAGATTATCCAGCGTACACGCCGCGTTTCGCTAACGTTTCGGAAGGTGATTGTGGCTTAACATAAGTCACTTTCCAGCTTGTTCTTATATTTTTCCCATTCTGGGAAAACGCGTGCCAGTAAATTCCAGAATTCTTTGCCATGATTAGCGTGGATCAGATGGCATAGCTCATGGGTGATAACATAGTCGATGCACTGGGTGGATGCATGAATAAGGCGCAGTCTTTTGCCATGATGTTAGTCTTTGCTTTTTTTAAGCGTGTTGATTATTCAAAACAAGAGCCGTTTCAAATGTGGGTTCAAATGTGAGTTGACCTTAAGGTTTAAATAAATTATTCATATAAAACAATTACATTAACTCGGAAAATGGAGGAGGGGATGGGATTCGAACCCACGATACGGAATAAACCGTATAACAGATTAGCAATCTGCCGCCTTCAGCCTCTCGGCCACCCCTCCTCATATCATCATCCTCAGCGTGCTCGGTATGGCCAAGATCAGGCTGAAGGCAATTAGATAGTAGCACACATTTTTTATAAAATGTGTGCGGCAGCCTCTTCCACCTTCGCCTAAAGTAGGCTTCGGCGGACGCAGCGGCCACCCCTCCTCGAAACAATGAACGCATCTTTTAAGCTGAGTTAGGGCGCAAGGCAAACATAATTTAGGGCAGAGCAAATTAATAGCGCAAAGACTGTTCTTGTGACGTGGGGCGTTCCCAGCCTGAAAGCGACATCCCCAGATGAAGCCGCATCGTAACCAGTGTCTGTTCAATCTGATCAATATTGGTTCCAATTAATCTGAGAGTTTGATCGTTAAGTGGTTTTTCTGGGATTTCACCTAGCTGACTTTTCACGAGTGTTTCCAGATTGTTTCGGCTCAGTTGAACCAGGTCGCCTACATAGAGGATTCCCTTATACTCTAACATCTTCAATGTATTCTTGGCGCCTATCGAGAATCCTCTGACATCGCTGCATCTTTTATTCAGATGAGAGTTCTTATCGGCGTGTAAAAGGGTGACTGGCAGCGCTTTGACAGGGGTGTTGGATGGCCTCATGCGCCTTGCAAAATCAACACTGCGAACGTTAGTTGGGTCGTCTGTCATCGCGTGATTGCCTTTGTGAGTTAAATGAATATAGTAGCGCTCATTATTCCACATGCGGTGGATGAAACCCAGTGACAATTTAAAGACATTTCATGCCCTTATTTTCCAAAGATGTGCCTGCCGAAGAACAAAAACGCGCCGAAAGTGTGTGGGAAATGGTACGAACCCTTGCCTATGCCATTGGGCTTGCGATGGTTTTTCGCAGCTTGCTGTTTGAGCCGTTTCATATTCCATCGGCCTCCATGCGCCCGACTTTGCTGGAGGGGGACTATATTTTTGTCTCGAAATACAGCTATGGCTATAGCCATTATTCGTTCCCATTTGGCAGCTATTTCAAGGCGTTTGATGGGCGCTTGGCCGAGCGTACCCCCAAGCGCGGCGATGTGCTGGTGTTTCGCCTGCCGCGCGACCCCAAGATCGATTACATCAAGCGCGTGATTGGCCTGCCCGGTGACACGGTGCAGATGATTGATGGTGAGCTTTTCATCAACAGCAAAGCCGTACCGCGTGTGCGCGGCAAAAATATCGGCTATCATGATACGGGTGTGATCACTTGGATGAACAGCTATAAAGAAACGATGGAAGATACTGGAAAAAGCTATACCACGCTGGATATGACGGGCATGGGCGAGGTGGATTATACCGACACCGTCACCGTGCCTGAAGGCCATTATTTTATGATGGGCGACAACCGCGACAACTCGATCGATAGCCGCTATCAGAACGAGGTGGGGTTTGTGCCGAAAGAAAATATCATTGGCCGCGCCGAGATTATTTTATTCTCAATCGACCCTGCCAGCAGCTTTGAATTTTGGGAATTTTGGAAATATCCGACCATGTTCCGAGGTGAGCGCTTCACCAAGGAAATCATCTGATGTCGCAGCCTGAATGGATGCAAGGCGCGGTGTGGAGCGAGTATCGGGAATCAGCGCTGATGAAACAAGCGCTCACCCACCCATCCTGCGCGCAAACCCGCGATGGCCTGCCTTATAATAATCAGCGGCTGGAATTTTTGGGCGATTCGGTGCTGGGGATGGTGGTCACGCAAATGCTCTATGAAATGTATCCAACCGAACAAGAAGGCGAGCTGGCGCGTAGATTATCGGCGCTGGTGTGTGGCGAGCGGCTGGTGGAAATTGCGCGCTCGATTGATTTGAGCGCGGCGCTGATTTTATCGGCGAGCGAAGAAGATCACGATGGCCGCAACAATGCCTCAAACTTGGAAGATGCCTGCGAGGCGCTGATTGGCGCGCTTTACTTAGATGGCGGCTTTGAGGCCGCGAGGCAATTTATTTATCAGCATTGGCATGGCTTGGCGCAAGCGGTCACTCACGCACCCAAAGATGCCAAAACCGCACTGCAAGAATGGGCGCAAGCACGCGGATTGCCGCTGCCTGAATATGTGGTGGTGGAAGAAACCGGCCCCGCCCACGCGCCGCTTTTTACCATTGAGGTGCGCGTGAAAAACAAAGAGGCGGTACAAGCAACGGCCGCGAATAAAAAACTCGCCGAGCGGTTGGCGGCGGAAGCGTTGCTGGCGACATTGTAGTTGTCGTGCTTTGGAAGCTACCGTTTGTGATGCAGCCAAAAAGATCGTCAATCAATGCTCGCAAGAGACTTCTCGTGATGCAGAGTTCGATAAGAAGAAACCTCAATCGGTGACAAAGATAACAGCAGATTCCTGGCAGGGAAAGTTAGAAGGTCTGCTGTCTGAGCGCCAAGTTAAACGCTGAGATTGCTTTTTTTAAACCCCCGCACCATCACCATCACAAATAACAACCCGCCGATGATGGCGAGCATGCCGCCCGCACCCATGACGCCGAGCGCGATATACACCTCGGTGCTGCCATCGCCGATGTCGCCCGCGGTTTTGCGCAGCACGCCATAACCTCCCGAATAGCCAAGCCCACCAATAT
>JAKFUW010000085.1 GCA_021732545.1 Alphaproteobacteria bacterium
AATCACCACCTCGCGCGCATCGTCGATAATCGGTGGCTAGGCATTGATATCTAAGCTGCCAGCAGGCACTTGGCAACCCACACATTGGCGGTCATCACGGCGAAACAAAATCGTGCCATCGCGGTCATCGATGCGTTCAATCATCGCCTCTTTCACGCGGCGGCCACCATTGGCAATAATCGAATAAGCCGTCACCATTTTCATCAGCGTGGTTTCCGATGCGCCCAGCACCATCGAATAATTTTTAGGCACCTTGCCCTCATACACGCCCAAGCGTTTGGCCACATTGATGATGCGGCTGATGCCGAGCATCTGTGCCAGACGAACTGTGAGCGTGTTGCGCGATTTTTCAAGCCCCGTTCGCAAAGTAATCGCGCCCAGAAAGCTCCCGCCATAATTTTGTGGCCGCCACATCGGCAAGCCAGGGCCTTGGCTGATTTCAATCGGCGAATCGTTCAAAATGGTCGCAGGCGTGAAGCCATTTTCCAGCGCGGTCAGATACACAATGGGTTTAAATGCAGAACCAGGCTGACGCTTGGCTTGCGTGGCGCGGTTAAATTCGCTGCCCGAGAAACTATACCCACCCGACATCGCAAACACCCGCCCCGTATGCGGATCCATCACCACCATCGCGCCATTGATTTCAGGAATTTGCGCGAGGCCATATAGCTCTTTTTTATCTTTAATCGGCTTGGCAATAATAACATCACCCACCGCCAACACATCCGATGGCTGGCGAATCTGCGGCCCCACACCCAGATTGGGTAAATCTTTGCGCGCCCATAACAACTCGCTCAGCGGAATCGAGGCTTTGGTGCCATCGCTGAGTCCTATCACCGCTTTGTCACGCAGCACTTCCAGCACCACAGCCAACATCTGGCCATCAAACAACGGCACGCTCATTTCCTCCGCTCGCGCCGGAAAATCAACCTCCCAATTGGCAACGCTCGGCAATTTGGCTTTGGCACCACGATAACCATAGCGGCGGTCATAGGCCGTAAGCGACGCGCGCAGGGCTTTGTCTGCATTGGTTTGCATGTCGGGGTTCACGGTGGTTTTAACCGTGAGCCCACCTTCATATAAGACGTTCGAGCCATACATATCGGCCAATTTTCGACGCACTTCTTCGGCAAAAAAATCGGCGGATGCCATTTCATTTTCCGACCGTTCATGGATCAGAATCGGCGAGCTATTGGCGCGCTGCGCTGCCTCAGGAGTTAAATAATTATCTTCCTGCATGCGGCTTAAAACATAGTTGCGGCGAACCAGCGCGCCTTGATAATTGGTGCGTGGATTGTAGCTATTGGGTGCCTTGGGCAAAGCGGCAAGCAAGGCTGCTTCTTCCACCAATAATTCATTCAGAGGCTTATCGAAATAGTTGAGCGCCGCCGCCGCCACACCATATGATCCGCGCCCCAGATAAATCTGATTCAGATACAATTCCAGAATCTGGTTTTTGGTATAAACCTGACTAATCCGATACGCCAAAATCGCTTCTTTGATTTTGCGCTCAACCGATTTTTCGCTGGTGAGTAAAAAGTTTTTCACCACCTGCTGCGTGATGGTGGAACCCCCAACCATCGAGCGGCCCGAGCCATAGTTGGTGATGTTCTCGCGCACCGCGCGCAGCGTGCCCATGAAATCGATGCCTTTATGCTCGTAAAAATTTTTATCTTCCGCCGCCAAAAAAGCTTGCTGCACCAGCAGCGGAATCGCGCTCAGCGGCACAAAAATGCGTTTTTCTTTGGCATATTCAGCCAATAACCTGCCATCGCCCGCATACAGCCGCGTCACCACCGGCGGTGAATATTCGGCGAGTTTCTCAAAGGAAGGCAGGTCTTTGTTGTAATGCGCGAAGATCAACCCCACGCCAACAAAACCGCACAGCGCCGCAAGTGTAATACACGCCACCACCCATGCCAAAAATTTCATGATCCATTTCATCGCCGCGCACATTAACCGCAAGCCGCGCTTTTGTCATCAGGGTTTGTGAAGAGGCCTTCACGGTTAATTGCCGCCATTCATCGCTCATGCGAATGGGCATATGGCGCGACAGCGCAAATAGTCCTAGCCCCTACCACCAAAGCACAAACACCGCAGCCATACACCGCGTAGGCGGCAAGCTCGTGGCAACGGGAACACCCGAAGACATCGCTGCGAATAAAAACAGTATCACTGGGCGCTATTTGAAACCGCTGCTGGAGCAAAAACCAGTAAAAGCTGCTGCAGTTGCACCTAAAGCGAAAAAGAAAGTGGCTTAGATAACGGTTATTTCCGAAAACAAATGATGCATAATCATAATTTCTTGCCCATGCTTAGCATGTGCTTGCGCTATGTAGAGTTGAAAATTTTCAGGAAGTTGGCTCAATGGAATAAACTGCCGGTTAATCTCCACACCTTCACACACTAAATTCATAATTGAATCTTGTTTAATAGCAGATAGCACCACATATTTATCTGAACGTTCCTCGTACATAATCGATTGTTTCTTGCTATATTCAAGCATCTCAAGAGGAGAAAAAGTATGCAACGCCCCCAGATGTTCGGATAAACTTAACAGCTCCCAATCCCACCAACGTAAGGCAAGCAATGCTGCAATCGATTCCTCATCAAAGCGCTTTTTAACCAGCCTCGCAGGTACACCTGCCGCAATAGCAAAGGCCGGAATGTCATGAGTAACAACAGCGCCGGCTCCAATGACAGCTCCATTATCAATAGTAACGCCTGATCGAATCATCACTCTCTGCGAGATCACCACATTATGGCCAATATGAACGGCTCCTCGAGAGGAAGATGGATGGAAGGACATCCCCGCTTTTTTTGCATTTGAACGTAAAAACGGGAAATTTCCCATCGTATTATTTAAGATGCGCTCATTGTCATGTTCCCCGCCGAGTAAAATTTTGCAATCTCCAGCCATTTCGCAAAAATCTCCGACGATAATGCTTGCAAGATCAGTTTGAGAGCGCTCAAATGTCATCACACTTTTTGCAATATCCAAAGATCCTCTTCCAAATATTCCCCAATTGCCTGTCTGAAATTTCACTTTACACGGATATGGGGCAAGCAAAGCTGTAATTGGCGCTGAATTTGGATTCATTTTGCACGTATATGCAACGTTATTCGTTATCATCATTCTTCTCACCCAAACCGCGTTGCGTAATAAAAAGCCAATCCCACCGCACTGATAGCGAGCGTGGTTATCAAGGGCACGCGGAAAAATCCAGCGGTCAGCACCACCATAAAACCCCAGGGCATCCACACGACTGCTAAAAGCCATGGTGTGATTTTATTCACCGCTTGTTGCAGGTCATCATAACGTTCATCGCTCATGCGAATGGGCATATGGCGCGACAGCGCAAATAGTCCTCGCCCCAACCACCAAAGCACAAACACCGCAGCCATACACCCCGCCACGGCATAGGCCGCAATATAAATGGGGCTTCCCACCTCAAACGCCTGCATGGCAACCGCAGTCACTTCAACCGCGGCTGGCCAAAAAGTGGAAATAAAAGATTCAATGAAAATGTCAAAATACATGATAAGCCGTTAGTCGTTAGTCGTTAGTCGTTAGTCGTTAGTTATTCATCGCTAGCTGCTAACTGCTAACTGCTAACGACTATACACAGCATAAAGCAAAAACTCAACATTGCCAGCCGGCCCCGTGATTGGGCTTTGGGTGATGCCTTGCACGCGCCAACCGATGCTATTGAGCCACGCCGAAACATCCGAGCACACTTTCGCGTGAAGCTCAGGGTCACGCACCACGCCGCCCTTTCCCACCTGATCCTTGCCCACTTCAAATTGCGGCTTGATCAGGGTGATGAGATGTCGTTTTTCTGGCGACTGGCAACTGGCAACTGATAACTGTAACGCCGCTGGCAACACTTTTTCTAACCCGATAAAACTCGCATCGCACACCACTAAATCTATCGGGTCAGAAATTAATTCTGCCGTTAAATTGCGAGCATTGGTTTTTTCCATCACCACCACTTGGCTGTGCTCGCGTAGCTTCCAAGCAAGCTGGCCATGCCCCACATCCACCGCGAACACTTTCGCCGCGCCATAATGCAGCAACACGTCGGTGAAACCACCGGTCGATGCCCCCACATCAATCGCGGTCATGCCGCTAACATCCACCCCAAATTCACGAATCGCATGGTCGAGTTTCTGCCCCCCGCGTGAAACCCACGGATGCTCCTGGCCCTTGATGGTGATTTCAATATCGTCTTTCACCTGCGCGCCCGCTTTGTCAGCGCGCTGCGTGCCAATCAGCACATTGCCTGACAAGATGAGAGCTTGCGCTTTGGTTTTGCTCTCGACGAGACCACGATCGACGAGGAGCTGGTCTAGACGAATTTTAACGGCCATAATAGTCCTTTATCGCATGAAATGATCCCGAAACAAGTTCGTGATGACAAATCTAAACCTGTCATGCTGAACTTGTTTCAGCATCATTTCCAATAATCTCATCATAAAGATCACGCCATGCAGGATTAAAATCGCTCACCAGATTCAACTTCCACGGACGATGCCAGTTTTTCAACTGCTTCTCTCGTGTAATGGCAGAAACTATGTCTTCATAACACTCATAATACACCAACACATCAAGGTGATACTTAGAAGCAAATCCCTTAACCATTCGATGTTTATGTTGATAGATGCGCTGGATTAAATTCGAGGTTACACCGATATATAAAGCGCCCTCAGGTTTGTTGGTAACGATATAAACATAACCCATTTTTTCCATTTTCATGGTCTCAATGTTTTTATGAAATGATCCCGAAACAAGTTCGGGATGACAAACCTAAACCTGTCATGCTGAACTTGTTTCAGCATCGATCCATAACCATTACCC
>JAKFUW010000142.1 GCA_021732545.1 Alphaproteobacteria bacterium
GGGGAAATAGGATATATCTCTGACGAAGATTTGATGCTTATTAATCAGGCATTTAAAATTGATGACTTAGATCATAAAACATTTGCATCTGAGCTAAACGAAATTAGGCAGGAATCATAAAGCAATGTATGTGAGGCAAAATCACTGACTGTTTTAGTAGATCAAAAATTAACAAATCTGGGATTTAGTAGACGAGTTATCAGTATTGCTGCAAAAATTACTCCGTGGCAATTTGATCAATTAGTGTTGGGACAGGAGCCTAAACTCGGAATGAAAGATCAGCTTTGTGAAGCACTTTGTCTTTCTCAAAAAGAGCAGAGCCAGTTTGATCAATTATGGCATCAACAACAAGAAAGATGCAAAGCCACCCAAGAGCTTCAAAAGCATAGTTCTGTGTCCGAGGATATAAAATCGTTGAAAGATTTTATTGAGTTTCGGGTGAAGCAGTTGGGTGTTGATATACAGCAGATAAATGACCGGCTTTCGCTCAAGCCGTCCTCGCTTCGAACGATGATGGCTAACGGAAAAATCCATATTCAGGCCGATATTATTCTGCCTAAACTGGCCAAAGCATTGGAGTTATCTGAGCCAGATGATATCAGGCAGCTTTGTAATTTGGCCGGGAAAGAAACGTTCGCGGATTATGTCATTAACTGTGTTTGCTCTCCAAAAGGATTGATCGCGTTTAATAAGTCATCGCGAACGCTATAGTGTGAAGCATTTTAAGCACATATTGCGGTGCAGCATGGGGCGGATAGGGCGATGATTGGGCGCGATGTTGACGGGTTGCTGCGCATAAGCTATGTTGGGCTCTGAGAAATAACCTAAAAGGTTGCTGCTATGACCGAGCTCACCCGCTCTGAAAAAATGATTGCCGAGAAAACCGTGTGCATTTTGCTGGTGCGCGGCGAAAGCCCCGATGGCGAGCCGATCTATGCCTATGTGGGCGTGCGCGCCGACAAGCTTGAAGCTTTCATGGAAGCGCAAAAATCAGGGATGTTTTACCCTGAGGATCATGGGGTGATCATCGAATCGGGTATGGGTGAACCTGCCGACGATATCCGCGCCAAAATGGAAAAAGAATATGGGTTTAATCACGCCGCGATGGTCGATATTCCCGATAGCGAGCAAGCCACCAAAGTGCGCTCGGATATTATCAAAAAAGACCCGAAGCATCCGGGAAATCAGTAGAAGGTAGTCACCAGTTGCCAGATGCCAGTTGCCAGTAAGTTGGCCGCTGGTTTTTAATCCATCGTTTCTTAAAAATGGAGACTGACCACTGGCAACTGGTGACTTTCTTTAATCTTCTCCAAACCGTCATAAAATCCATTGCTATCAATGTTATACTGATAACAGGCTGGAAAAGGGTTTTTTCAGCGCGTTAATCTGTGGAGACGTATTTGATACAACAAGGCGCATCGGGTTTTGTCGGCAGGCTGCAATCATCGAGTAATCTCTCGAAGATGACTGCGGTGCGCGGTGCTGCGGAAGTGGCAAGTATTGCTGCGGCTAGTCTTAGCAGTGTGGTGCTGGGAACCGCGTTGATTCGCACTCCCTATGAAGGTGCGAAAGAGTTTTTCTGTCGCACGGTGGTGGAGCCTCGACTGGAGAGTTTTGAAGGCGCGTTTGGTAATTTGCCAAGCCTGGATACAGCGCGTGACCGTGCCGCGCGGGCGAATTTAAGTCGGTCTGAGCGTGCGGTGATCATCACCAACAAAATTGCCGATGTGTTTGGCATGAAGATGATTCTGGGCATGGCCGGACAATTCGCCATGCAGGAAATCGGATTGCGCACGCTGAATGTAACCAATGTTTCCACACGTGAAAATATGCTCTCGATTGCAGGCGATAAGATGGTGAGTTTGATGGGTGTTTATACGCTCAATCGCGTGATCCCAGATCAATCGGTGCAGTGGCAGGATTCGCTCACATCCGTGTTCGTTAAAGCAGGGTTGACCGAAAAATCCGCGCAGGCGAATGCGTCCTATCTGATCAACTGGCAGTTACCTAACATCGCAGGATTTATTGCTTCGGTTGGATTGCTGAAGCATTTTAGCAAGAATTAGTTGTCAGTCGCCAGTCACCAGTCACCAGTTTTCAGAGAAAATATATGCGAATCATCATGCGCGTGAACCGATGTGGCACGCCGGATGGCACGCGTCTGCTGCGGTATGTTGCAGGTGAAATTTATGAAGTGCCTGCGCGTTTGGCGCAGCATTTTTTGCACGCGGGCTACGGCCTGACATTTAACACTTCCCCCCTAACCGATGAGGAGATTGCTATGGGATATGCTAAAAGATTGGTGCAACGCACCACACCACCAGCTTTAGAACCAGTGACCGTGAGCGAAGCAAAAAACTTTTTGCGCATTGATGGTAATGTGGAAGATGCGCTGCTTGCCGATATGATCAAAGCCGCGCGCATCGGAGCGGAACAACAAACGGGATTATCGTTTATCACGCAGACCTGGACGCTTGCTTATGATGATTGTCCGCCGCCTTATGTGAGCTTGCCGCATGGCCCCGTGCAAAGCGTTGCGACGGTGATCGCGATGGATGAGAACGAGCAAAGCACGACGATTGCAGCGAGTAATTATCATCTATCTGCTGATAAAGAGCAGCTCAATTTTGAAACTATTCCAAGCTCGCACCGCGTGGAGATTGATTATGTGACAGGCTTTGGAAATGCGGCAGCCGATGTTCCCGCCGACATCAAACATGCGTTACTGATTCATGTGGCGTGGCTGTATGAGCACCGCGATAGTATCGAGCCGCCCGCCGCATCGGCGCTGATTTATAATGCCTACCGCACCATTCGTTTATAGAGGGAGGACGCATTATGGCAGTGATTCACACATTCCCCAGCGACGGCGATGCACGCGAATTGGCATCGCGTTTGAAGCAACGCATTACCATTGAGCAACCCACTGAAAATGCCGATGGTGCCGGTGGTACCACAAAAAGCTGGAGCACGCTTGCCACGGTGTGGGCGGAGGTGCTGCCGCTGCGTAGCGGACGCGTGGAGGCACTGGTAAACAGGCAACTGACCGCTGAAATCACGCACCGAATTGTGATGCGTTATCGCGATGATGTGACGGCGGCGATGCGCGTGAGCTATGGTGGGCGGCTGTTTAATATTCGCCGTGTGACGCATGTGGGCGAAGCAAAAGTGACGCTGGAATTATTGGCGCAAGAAGGAGTGGCGATATGAGTGCGTTTGGCTTGCTGGAAATTCAAAAAGCGATCTATGCGAAACTGATTGCCGACACGGCGCTTACGGGAATGGTGAGCGGTGTGTTTGATCGTGTGAAAGAAAACACCGCCTATCCTTATGTGGCGCTGGCGGAGATGGATGCACAAGATTGGTCAACGCAAACCACGCAAGGATTGCAAAGCACTGTAACGCTGGAAGTGTTCAGCAGGGGCGGCGGGCGCAAAGAATGTTTAACGATTTTGGAGCGTATGCACATGGTGCTGCATGATGCCTCACTGACCATGACAGGGCACCGGCTGGTGCAGATCCGCTTTGTGCGCGGCACCACGCAGTTGCTCGCTGACGGCCTCACCACTCGCGGTGACATTGAGTTTCAACTGTTTACGCATCACCAAGAATAGAAGTTTAACCCCGTCATCCCGAGTGAGTGCATCGCACGACGAGGGATCTGACCAGATTCCTCCACTCCTTTGGAGTGTTCGGAATGACGAACAGGAAACGGTATGAGCGGTCGCACTGCGCGAAAGCGAATATCAAACGAAGGAGCGCAACATGGCAGCATTCAAAGGCAATAGCATGATTGTAAAAGTAGGAGACGGTGCAACACCGACCGAGGCTTTCACCGCAATAGGTGGCGTGCAGGTGGTAAATCTGGCGCTGGATGCAGCCGTGGTGGATGCAAGCGGCGTGGCCAGTGGCGCATGGCGGCTTGGATTATCGCAAAGTGGCACAAGGCGCCTGACGCTGGATGTGCGCGGCGTGTTTGAAGATAGCGCGGCGGAAGAAACCATTCGGGCTTTGGCCTTTAATGGTGCGCACCGAAAATTTCAATTGTTGTTTGGCAATGGCGATGTGGTGGCTGCGAATTTTCAGGTCAGCGCCTATGCCCGCACAGGTGATCAGGAAAAACCAGAAGCAGTCTCGTTTGCGTTGGAGAGTGCGGGTGAGGTTATTTATTCGCTATCATAGAATCAAATGGGAACGTTTTATCTTTATAAAATCCGCCTATTGTAGCCTCACATAAGCTTTGTTTCGTTTTAGGATAATGCGCGCAAGTGAGGCGGTTATTGTGAAATTCAAAGATCACGGGGTCGCGCCCATTGGCAAAGGTGAACACATGAAATTCATAGAGGATTTTTTCGTTGTTGCGCGCCATCGAACTCTCAGCAGGTTGGGCCATTGCCAGCTCGATCATATGCGTGGCCGCGCCCCAGAAAGGTCGGCCTTCGCGTAAATCGCGTTTGTTTTGATCTGAAATGAGCAACGCATTAATGCGTGATGCACGCACACGCTGCGCATCGCGCTCGGTCGGGTTCTGGGTGGAAGCCTGCGCAGGTTGCATGCCCAGCGTGATTTTCATATCTTCGATCATATAGGGAAATTGCGCGTTAGCATATAAAAATGCCACGAACAGCATCGATCCTAATAAGATGATCGGAATGATCGCGCGCACGAATTCTTCTCCTTTGTATTCTACTAGGCCGTGCTGCAAATGATGCGTTTTTGCGCTCCCGCTGCTCACATACCCCAAAGTACGCTGATCTGCGGTTCTCAAAACACATCATTTTCGCCGTCGGCCTAGCGAATTTTACATTAACCCAAACTCTAGAATAGCAC
>JAKFUW010000067.1 GCA_021732545.1 Alphaproteobacteria bacterium
GCCACTGGCAACAAGGCGAGCCGCCGCTTCAACCGCAGCACTGCGTTCATCTTTGCCATTGGCCTCCAGCACAGCGATGGAACCTTTGTTTGTAATCACTCCTGTAAACGCACTTTGTAGCTCACCATTAACGGGCTGCCTGCCCTCTTCCACAATCGCGCCATTTCCCGTGCCGGTTTTGCCTTTATCCAAACCATGAAACTTACGATAATCAACGCTTGATAATTTTGGATCAACCGCTGTATGGTTTGAGCCCATTTTGTAAAAAAGATCTGAAATGGCTCGGAACTTGGTATCCAGCACATGGCCTGCATACGCCAATTCTGCTGCAGAAGTAACGTTCTCAGCTACACTATTTCCTTCTGCTCGGCTTCCACCTACCGGAGAATGTAACTGGGTTACAAACGGCTTGCCATAACTCTCAACCCATAGTTTTACGTGCGTTTCCATGGTCTGCTGCATGCGCTTAACAAATGCTTCTCTGCCTCCTGGTGTAGCATCTGCCAGAGTGTAAGGCGCGCTATTATCTGAACGCTGCATCATGGCATCAATCGTGCCTGCATGCTTGCGGAAGAAATCATCGTTAATTTCCCCTTTAGCCTGCATATCTGCCAGCGTAAGCAGAGTAAGCATTTTGCTGGTCGATTTAGGGTCAGCCTTCGCAAACGCTAAGTTTCCACCAATCAACCCACCACTTTTATCCAGCATTGCTGTATGAGGCGCATCGAGGTTAGAGGTAATATCGCCTGTTAATGCACGCGCCGCACCAGCTGGAACACCTGCGGCTTTCATTTGCGCTTCGCGCGCGGCGCGTTCAGCTTCAAGTGCTTTTTGAGCAGGCTCTAACTTTGCAAATTCTTGAGGGAAGTTAGCACGTGTGTGCTGCAAAATCCCTTGTACACCATTGGCAAGTATTCCTTCTCGTTTTCCAATATAATGGCCAGCACTAGTTGGAGCCATCTCGATAAGCACATGAGGAACGCCCGCCACTTTTTGATTCAAGACTGCTAAGCCATCAACCCCAGTTTTACGTCCAAAACCAGAATCTGAACCAATGACGACCGCTTTATCAGGAAATACGTTTAATCCTGCATCAGCTAATGTTTTTGCAAAATCATAAGACGGATCACCAGGGGTCGCGTTGCGAACAATCATCATGGTCTTTGGGCTGGCATTATTGGAATCAAAATGATAGCTGAGAAAGCCCACTACGCGCCCAGGATATGCCTGTTGTGCCAAGCGAACCACATCAGGACGCGAGGGTAAATCCCCACCTTGCGCCTGCTGCCCATTCACCACGGCAGGTGAGCCATCTTCATGTTTGGTAACGATAACATGATACCCTTGCGCCTCCAGCTGCATTTTCTGAATTCTAACTGCCCTTACTGCTTCTTCCCACTCTACAAATGCGCCGGAAGAACCCTTGTTCTTTGCAGTACGTTGAGGAAAGTGACCAGGATCGAGAATAATAACAGGGCCATTGGGATTCTTACGGTGTTCTGGATCAAACGAAGGCGAAACACCACCCATTGCAACCAGCTGCTCATATTTTTTATCAAGCCCAGGAAGGCCTTGTAAAGGGGCAAAATTAGTAGCAGGTTTATAGGTGCGGCCTCCCACAACAACTGGCTGATCTCCGTTTTCGCCACCACCTGTTGGTTGTCTTGTGGCAGGCGTTCTTCTACCTGCAGCACCATTACTGCGTCCACCATCTGCGCCCGCTCCACTATACCCACTGCGGCCAGCGCCATTCATCTGCCCCATTGCCCAATTGGTCAAAGAGGGAATACCAAATAATTGCCCTAAAGCTGCTAATATCCAGAGGCCAAACATATCATCGAGGGTTTTTGGGCCACCACTCCCGCCTGCGTTTTCACGAACAGATCTGGCATGGTCTTCGTTTCTTTGTTGTTGTGTTTTGCTTGCCTGCGTTTCATCATAGGTTGTTATTTGCGCGGCATATTGCGATTGGGCTTGTTGTCCCACCGCTTCTACTACTTTATCTGTGAGTTCTGAGCGTTGTTTGGCATGTGCATCACGCTGTTCTGGTGTGGCATTTTCTGGCAGTGGCGTTGCAACGGGCAAGGCAACACTTCGCTTTGCAAAATCATTTTGCAGCTGCTTATATTGCGCATCAAATGCTTCCGGAGTCAGCTCGCCGAGCATCTTTCTGAAGTTCGATTTTACACTAGCCAAACCCGGGCTTTCTGCCGCAGGCGCTTGGGGTGTAACCGGTGCGGGCACTTGGCCTTGAGCAGGCGGTTGACCCGCAACGGGCACAGGAGCGGTACCACCACCAGCAATAGCGGGGGGAGGGGTATTTGACAAAGGAATTCCAGGTGCAGCAGTGGGCTGAGTTATCTCCGCAAAATCAACTTTCTGTTTTCCATTTCGGCCATTCGTTGCATTTTGAAGTACATTATCCCAATACCAACGATCCCATTGTTGATTCGAACCTTTCACATATTCCACGCCATCGCGAATTTCGCGATCAGGAAGGTTTACTTTACTTCCTTCCACTTTAAATCCACGCGCAGCATATTCAGCGGGCGATTCTTTAAATTTAAAGCCGTCTGCCCGACGCATGAATCCTCTACGATATTGCTGTCTTGCAGCGGGCTGTGTGTTAACATCATAATATTTTTCTCTGGCAGCTACATACAAATTATTGGCTTCTGCCATTCCCTTGTCTCGAACAAGTTGATGTGCAGACTTAATCCAGTCTTTTGTGTCATATCCTGCATCATCGAGCATTAACTTCAGCGTTGTCATGACGCTGCCAGAGCCCTTGTGGATACTCATATCCAGAACGCTATGCTGCAATGCCATGGGCAATTTATCAAAACCGTGTTCTTTAAAATACATCTGCCTAAAGATGGGATCGCCATCAGTAGCATCTAATTGTTTCAACGTTCCAAGCGCATCGCCTCTTTTCAACGCATCAAATTTGCTTCCCGCAAACAATTCAGGGTTACTACTTCCATATTTTTTGTATGCTTGCTGCAATGATGGAATAATCAATCCACCACCGCCAGTAGCAACACCGAGTGAATCATAATGAAAAACGGAATTTGAACGCGGATCTCTCTCCCAGGAATCTTTCATCCTAAGCCAAAGCGAAAAATCTCTATAGGTTGCAATAGTCATATCGTTTTTCACATACTCCTTCACGTTTGAGTGTACCCCTCAATTGTTACGATTTGATTACAGTTGCCTAAAAAGTTAATGTTTTTCAGGATTTTTTAAGAGCATGAGCGATGAGGGGATGATCGACGAATGACGGATGTTTTGTTGTTTTTCAGCATATTATCGGCATACAGGTTAGGAAGGGCACCCTCTGCCGAAATAGCGGTGCTATTTCGACCTCTCCCAATGGGAGAGGTGGCTGGCCCTGAACTGGGTTCGCTGTCGCGACCGCGAGCGTCGCGTGGCGGGACGCGATCTCATCAACAAGACTGCTTCGTCGGGCGTTGCCCTTCTCGCAGAAGCGCTTGCCGCCTAATACTCCACCGGAACAGGGTCGAGGCTGCGCCACAAATACCATGTGGCGACCGAGCGATAAGGCTGCCACATTTGCGCATGCGCGGTCATGGCGGCGTAGAGGTGTTTTTTGGGAATGGGTGGCGGAATCAAGGAAGGCGGGCAAAAACCCTCATAATGCGTTATCATGCCTTTTTGCAGGCCGATATCGAGCAGTGGCAGCACATCGGGGCGAAGCAGGTGAAACATCAAAAACATCTCCGCCGTCCACACACCAATGCCTTTGATACTGGTCAGTGCTTTGATGACCTCTTCATCGGAGTGATCGTCAAAATAGCCCGCGCCGATGCGACGATGATCGAAATAATTGGCGATCTCGCGCAGATACACAATCTTCTGGCGAGATAAGCCGCAGGCGCGCAGGTCGTCGTCGGAGAGACTGAGAATGTTTGCAGGTGTCATCGCGAGCGACACTGTCGCGTGGCGATCCATGGATTGCTTCGGCTTCGCCTCGCAATGACGTTGGTGCAACGACTCTAACTTCCCCCACACGGCATCCGCCGCCTTCACCGAAATCTGTTGCCCCACAATGGAGCGCGCCAGCGTATAAAATGCCTCGCCACGTCCGTGCAGCATCTCGCCCGCGTAAGCAGCAATCAGCCGCGCCATCACAGGGTCGGCGTTGCTCAAATGCTGTTGCGCATCGCGCCAGTAATGAGGAGTCATACGTCAGTTGCCAGTTTACAGTTGCCAGTTGCCAGAAAATCAGGCTAACAACTAACAGCTAACGAATGGAGACTCAATCGATGATCGCTTCCCCAAAAAAATCTGCTGCCGCTTTCCGCACTGAAACCGATAGTTTCGGGCCGCTCAATGTGCCGACAGATGTCTATTATGGTGCGCAAAGCGCTCGCTCGCTGATCAATTTCGCCATCGGCACTGAGCGCATGCCAGCCCCATTGATCCGCGCGCTGGGAATTCTCAAACGCTCTGCCGCCGTGGTGAATATGCAGATCGCTGGCCTCGATAAAACGATTGGCGAGGCGATTGTGAAGGCTTCCACGCAGGTGATGGAAAACACGCTCGACAATCACTTCCCGCTTTCCATCTGGCAAACGGGATCGGGCACGCAAACCAACATGAACATCAATGAGGTGGTATCCAACCGCGCCATTGAATTGCTCGGCGGCGAACTGGGCAGCAAAAAACCGGTTCACCCGAATGATCACGTCAATATGGGGCAATCATCGAACGATTCGTTTCCCACTGCCATGCACATTGCGGCGGTCGAAGAAATTCATCATCGCTTGCTTCCCGCATTGCAAAAAA
>JAKFUW010000054.1 GCA_021732545.1 Alphaproteobacteria bacterium
GTGTTTGTGGTGCTGTAGGTGTGGGTTGCGCACTTTGTATTTCAGGCGGTGCGGCTGAAAGGGTGGGTGCATCTTCGGGTTTACGTGCGGCTTGCGCTACCAATTGTTCGGCTTCTTTGCGAAGTGCTTCCACTTCTTTTTCGGTATCGCTGAGCGATTGATTTTCAGGCGGCGTAGCCACTGGTGCCTTGGGCGCCTTCGCGGCAAATGTCACCACGGATTCTGGTAAAGGTTCAGCTGCCGCAACGGTTTGCACTTGAGGCTGCACGACAGCTATCGGCGCAGTAGGTTGCTGTGAATTAACATCGGGAATCGGCAGCACGAAGCCAACAGGAGCTGCCGCCACAGTATCGGGTTTAATGATTGGTTTCACAGGCCGCAACGCAATAGGAGCCACCGCTGACTGAGGATAGAGTGGGCGCGTGGGAATGAGTATGGGGGCAGGAGAAGAATAGCTGAAACTAGAATTCGCAATTAAGGGAGGCAATGTTTGCCGCGGTTGAATCTTGGAGGATATAAAGTTTACACCGGCATCACGGTTTGGCTTGCTGATATGGTGTGTGTTTGTCACTTGCGCTTCGCGGCGCTGACTATAGCCAGAATCGGGCAGATAGCGGGCATTGGGCGTGGCCGATTGTGCCGCCAGAGCTTGCGCCATGGCAGGATTATAAAATGAAGGCACAATAACGAGCGCAGAAGCTAAAAAGCTCGTCCAAAATATTATACCTAGTGATGTGGTGCTGCCCGGTAATGTGCCCATAACGCTTTGCTTAAAAACGTAATAATAAGAAGGGTATTAGAGCGATCTTGTATCGTAGCGCAATCTATATTTAGTGGTCTGTGTATAAAAATTCACACATATAGTGTATGTATGGTAGCGCTGGCATAAAGATTGCTTATCAACATACATGAAACGCATTTTGATTCTATTTTGTATGGTGTGTGTTGCTGATGGCGCAGCATACGCATCTTCACCAAAGCGCTTTATGCCGCTGGATCAGGCGGCGCTCAAAAACCGCGAGGCGATCCTCGTGCCGCTGGACAAAAGCGAGCAGCGCGAACTTAACGCCAAAAAGCGCATGGCCACATGCAACACAGCGCCACGCTTTGGTATGCGCCTGAATCGCGATGTGCTCACGGTTCGCCGTAATGTTTCATTAGGCATTCCGTATCAACGCAACGTTAAGCCACCAGAGGCACAGGTAATCGCTGCGCAAAATAACGTATCCCAAGGCAAAGGCGTGCTGGATATGTATGGCGATGCGGATATTGCAAAAAACCATCCTTTTAATCGCTAATTAACAGCCCCTCGCTCGCCGATTGGCTTTTGCCGCCGCATGTGCATAATCAAATGCTTATGTCATTTTATCAACGCATTCGACCCTTATTATTCCGCCTAGAGCCTGAGCTTGCGCACGGACTTTTAATTCGCGCGTTAAAAATGGGGTTGATGCCCGCAATGCGGCAAATTAATTCACCGGTGTTGCGGGTGAATCTGGCGGGGATGATGCTTCCCAATCCGGTAGGTCTTGCTGCGGGGTTTGATAAAAATGCCGAAACGCTCGCGCATATTTTTAAGCAAGGCTTTGGCTGGGTGGAGTGCGGAACGGTAACGCCCAAACCACAAATTGGAAATCCCAAGCCGCGTGTGTTGCGACTGCCCGAGCAGGAAGCGATTATCAATCGTCTGGGTTTTAACAATGAGGGGATGGTAGCGTTTATCGGTCGGTTGATTGAGCGCCAGGCCATGCCCAAACGCGCGCAAGGGATTGTGGGCTCCAACATTGGCAAAAACAAAGATAGCATCGACCCCAATGGCGATTATGTGCTAGGGGTTAAGGCGCTTTATCCTTATGCCGATTACATCACCATCAACATTTCATCACCCAACACGCAAGGTTTACGAGACTTGCAGCACGATGAACAGCTTCATGCGCTGCTGGTTTCCATCGAGCAAACGCGGCAGATGATGCTGGCCAAAGGCATTGAGTCGCGGCCGATTTTCATCAAGCTCGCACCTGATTTAGACAACGAGCAAAAGGCCAGCATCGCCAAGCTCGCGCTCGAGATGAAAGTGGGCGGGCTGATGATTTCCAATACCACCATCACGCGCCCCGATGTCTATGGTCTGGCTGATCATTGGATGCAAAGCGGAGGATTAAGCGGCAAGCCGTTGATGTCGCTTTCCACCCAGACCCTCAAAGATTTTTATCGCCTGACGGAAGGCAAAATTGCGTTGATAGGTGTTGGGGGGATTGCATCCGCCGAAGACGCTTATGCCAAAATCCGTGCCGGTGCCACAGCGGTGCAGCTTTATAGTGCGCTGGTCTATCAGGGTTTTGGGGTGGTGAACCGCATTAATATCGGGTTGCTGCAATTGCTGATTCGCGATGGATATGCCAATGTAATTCAGGCTGTGGGAGTAGATGCGTAAGTCCCGTCATGCTGAGGCTTGGTAAGCCAAGAGCACTTCACCTGATTATCAAATCCGTTTTCCGTATTCCACAGACTGGCACCCCGTGCTTGTCACGGGGCCTGGTGAGGTTAGCGCACAAAGAGCCAGACCCCGTCATGAAGACGGGGTGACAGGGTTGGTTTACAACTTAATTCGTCCATCCATAAATTGCTGCGCGGTGAGGATTCCCACCTCGTCAATGCCGTGCCCCAGATTTGGTCGAGAGTGGGTTTCGCATGGAACGCCCACCGCTTTCAAAGCCTCTTGCGCATTGGCTAAAGCGGCAAACGGCACCACCGCATCCGCGTCACCATGAATCAGGCACACGGGCGGTTTGCAACTGATGGGATTGGCATCATCGGCAATCATCGCGCCAGAAAAACCCACAATGCCAGCGCATGGTTCTGGGCGGCGCAGCATGGTGTAAAGCGCCATCATGGTGCCTTGTGAAAAACCGATGATGAAACAATCTTTGATGGTGAGATTGGCCAGCTTCAATTGCTCATCGATGTAATCATTCAATATCGGCGCGGCAATGCGTGCGCCGTGAGTCATCGCCGCCATCGCGCGGTCTTGCAGGCTAAACCATTGGCGGCCATAGGGTGCCATATCGCACGCAAATGGCGCATGGGGCGATACGAATTTGGCATCGGGGAAATCTTCCGCAAACTCATCGGTAAGGC
Organism: Alphaproteobacteria bacterium; assembly: GCA_021732545.1. Classification (GTDB taxonomy): domain Bacteria; phylum Pseudomonadota; class Alphaproteobacteria; order Rickettsiales; family UBA3002; genus JAKFUW01. The sequence continues at coordinate 3,139 of JAKFUW010000054.1, forward strand.
CAATCAAATCGTTGCCATCGGCACCAAGCCCATGCAAAAAGATAATCAGTTGCTTGGGGGCTTTGCCCGAAAATGGCTGGACGCTGGGGCCGTTAAGTATCGTTGAAACAGGTTGGGGGATAGGTTGCATCCTTTGCTTTCCTCTTTGATAAGACTGTCTATGCTCTCTTCTCGTCATCGCCCGAATTTTCTTTTTAGAAAATTATAGGGGAATGACGAACGCTAAAATGAATGTCGAACGAACAATATATGGATTACATGATAACCTCCTCACAATCTGCGATGCAAGCGCAATCCACACATCACGGCAAGGTGATTTTGGTCGATGGGTCGGGCTATATTTTCCGCGCCTATCATGCGTTGCCGCCGCTGACTCGCGCCGATGGCACACCCGTGGGCGCGGTGATGGGCTTCACCAACATGCTGCTGCGCTTGCGCGACGATGTAAAAGACGCGGCGTATTTGGCAGTGATATTCGATGTGTCGCGCAAGACGTTTCGGCAGGATATTTACCCCGAATATAAAGCCAATCGACCGCCACCACCCGATGATTTGATTCCGCAATTTGCGCTGGTGCGCGATGCCACGCGCGCGATGAATATTCCGGTGGTTGAACTCGATCAATTTGAAGCCGATGATCTGATCGCGTCTTATGCCAAACGCGCGCTGGCTCAAGGGTTGGAGGTTGTGATTGTTTCGTCCGACAAAGATCTGATGCAATTGATTGAAGATGGCGTGAGCCTCTATGACCCGATGAAGCAAAAAACCATCGGGCGTCCAGAGGTGATGGAAAAATTCGGCGTGGCGCCTGCGCAAATGATCGAGGTTCAGGCCTTGATTGGTGATAGCGTGGATAATGTGCCAGGGGTGCCCGGCATTGGCCCCAAAACCGCAGCCCAACTGATCAATCATTTTGGCTCGCTCGAGCGATTGCTTGCCAACACCGATCAGATTCCACAAGTTAAACGCCGCGAGTTGATTGAACGGCACTCGCAGCAAGCACGTATCTCGTATGAATTGGTGCAGCTTAACCGCGATGTGCCGCTACCTGTGCCGCTTGATGAGTTACTCGTTGCCGCAATCGATCAGGAAAAACTTCTCGCCTTTTTAACCGAAAATAATTTTAAATCATTGCTTAAAAAGATGGGTGCAAGCACGTCACCAACCGTTGTTTCTGCGCCCAGTGCACCTGTTCACAGCGAATGGAAAAGCAATTATGTCTTGGTGCAAGATATTGAAACTTTAAAAACGTGGATTGCGCGCGCCAAAAAACTTGGGTTGGTTGCTGTGGATACGGAAACAACGGGACTCGATGCCACGCAAGCGGGGTTGGTTGGCATATCGCTGGCATTGGCCGCAGGCGATGCGTGTTATATTCCGCTGAATCACGAGAGCATGGTGAGTGCGCCCAAACAAGCCAGTTTATTTGACGATGCGCAAAGCGATGCAACCCATGCGGTGCGGGCGGCGGGGCAATTATCGCCCGATGAAGTGTTGCCGCTGCTCGCCGAATTATTCGCCGATGAAAGCGTGCTAAAAGTCGGCCAAAATCTTAAATACGATGCGCAAATATTGATTCAAGCAGGCGTGCCGTTGCATCCGATTGGCGACACCATGTTGTGTTCTTATGTGTTGGCG
>JAKFUW010000148.1 GCA_021732545.1 Alphaproteobacteria bacterium
TGCAAACACAAAATGAGAATATCTTTTTGCTTAATCTTAGATGCAAAGCCTGCTTTTTTTTCTCTGAGTTCTTTATAATTAATCAGATCCAGATCAATTTCTTTGAGGCGCACCTCAAGATCCACCTCATTTTCAGCCACAATAACCCCGCGAATGGTGCGGTTGGAATTGTTCATGGCGCTGTAATTAAAGGTGGGCATAGGCGGCACTGCCTTTGGGGTTCAAAGTTTGATGAGCTTGCCAGCCAGAATTTTTTATAGAAATTGATTTTATTACAATCGATCCGTTAAGTCTACCGTATCGATTAGTTCAGCAATGTCAATATCGCCTTTTAAAACTTTGGCGATGCCATCTTGCACCATGGGGACAAATCCATTTTCCAATGCATATTCCACCATGTGGTTTCGAGTGGCATGGGTTGCAATCAATTCATCCATGCCTTTATCGATCCGCAAAATTTCCACAATCGCCACGCGGCCTTTATAGCCCTTCATCGCGCATGATTTACAGCCTTTGGCTTCATGAATCATGGGTGGCTCCGATGGATCAGCGCCTAAGATTCTGCATTCTTCTTCATTGGCTTGTTTGGGGCTTTTACAGTCTTTGCACAACTTGCGTGATAGTCGCTGCGCCACGCAGGCTATCAGTGATCCCGCCAATAAATGCGCGGGCACTCCAATGTCGCTCAAGCGTGGAATCGCGCCTAGCGCATCGTTGGTGTGAAGCGTCGTATAAACTTGGTGCCCCGTGAGCGCCGCGCGCACCGCCATCAATGCGGTGTCCTCATCGCGCACCTCACCTACAAAGATAATATCAGGATCTTGGCGCATCAGCGATTTAATGCCGGAGTGAAAATCCACCGAGCCTTCACGCACGCTGGTCTGGCGAATCAACGGCAGCTGATATTCCACAGGATCTTCCAGCGTCATGATGTTCACATCAATCGAGTTAATAAAACTCAGCATCGAATAGAGCGTGGTAGTTTTACCCGAACCCGTAGGCCCCGTGACAATAATAATCCCCTCTGGGCGCCTCAAGCATCGCTTTAACACTCGCTCATTATGCTCGCTAAACCCTAATTTATCCATCGGCAACAATGCTTTGGATTTATCGAGAATACGCAGCACAAAATTTTCGCCATGCACGGTGGGCTGCGTTGCTACACGAAAATCGATATCGCGCCCCAATGCCTTAAACGCGATGCGCCCATCTTGGGGGTTGCGGCTTTCGGCAATGTTCATACCCGACATAATCTTCATCCGCACATTCATCGCCGCCCAATAATCGCGGTGAAAACTACGGATTTGCTGCAACTTTCCATCGATACGGTAACGCAACCGCAAGAAAGATCCTTCGGGTTCAAAGTGAATATCCGAGGCTTCCTGTTTAATCGCATCGACCAGCAGCGCATTCACCAAGCGCACCGTAGGGTTAGTATACCCCTCTTCGCGACCATCAAGCTGGCCTCTTTCACGGATACCAGTCTCAATCTCGCGCAAAATGCCATCAATCGACATTTCATATTCATAATATTGGTTTACCAGCTCAATAATCCGCGATTCTGGGCAAAAAAGCGGCTTAATGTTCACACCTTTGGGTAAATGGCGACGAATTTGATCAATTCCCAGCACGTTAAACACATCGGCCATGATCACACTGATCGAGCCATCTTTGTTTGTGGAAACAGGAAGGATTTTATTTCGGTGACAGACTTCTTTGGGAACCATCTGCAGCAAGTTGGTATCGAGCATCGTGGCCGATTCATCAAACTTTTCCGCCCCAGCCGATTCGGCAAGCACTTCACCGAGCGCACTTTCGGTGAGAAAGCTCATATCCACCAAAATAGTGCCAAGCAGCTTTTTATTCTGGCGTTGTTCCTGCAACGCAATTTCAAGCTGATCTTTTGAAATCAAGCCCAATTGAATCAGGCGCTCACCAATCCGCAGCTTCTTTTCCACTTCAGGCGCCACCTTGCCAAGGCCACTTTCACCAGGGCCTTCAGAGATGCCGTTAGGAGCACCATTCACGGCAGGAGGGTGATTGCCATTGGCGGCCATTGCCGCTTGTTGCGCTTGAATATGCGCCATCACGGGGTCATGCCCGCCGCCAAAACCACGCGGGGCAACCTCCTCCAAACGAGGAACCACAGGCGATATAACGGTTTCTCTTTCCATGCGAGCTTGCCCTAATGATCACCTGTTTAGTGATTTTTTATTCTTATTTTTATTATAACACGGCGAGGCTTAAAAAACACTTAATCTCAGTGGCATCGCCTATACTTTCTTCTAAGATAGAATAAAATCAATCAATTTGCAATCATTACAGCGCGTTATTTTAAATAGTTCATCTATTCTTGTTTTTCATGATCTCCGCTATCGGATTAATCACTGGCATTGCACAGGATTTTTAAGTATCATCAGCTAATACCAACTAAAACATAAAGAAAACTCATGAAACCTATTATTACTGTACACGCCTTGTGGGACGAAAAGCACCATCAATGGTATGCCACAAGCCACGATATTGATGGTCTTCATGCTCGATGTGAAACGTTAGAGCAGCTCATTGAAGTGATCGACGATGCCTTGCCAGAACTAGTTGAGAGCAACCTTCACACCCCCTCTGACGATGTGCCTTATTTTCTGATGCATTCTCGCGTTGCAGCTATTCATTCTTCATGAGCAAAGGCTATTATCGCGAACTGATCACGTTATTGACACAGCACGGCTGCATATTTGTACGAGCTGGAAAAGGCAGCCATGAAATCTGGTTTAGTCCCGTCAGTAACAAAAAGCTTTTGATTCCTCGAAACTGCCCGTCCAGCCATACGGCTAATTCCATCCTCAAAGATGCAGGATTACCCAAGGCGTTTTAAACTCCAAATTGCCTTTGCACATAATCAAGCAGCATTCGCGTACTTTGCTCTATTGTCTGATTGGTGGTATCCACCACCAGATCGGGCGATTCAGGCTCTTCATAAGGCGCCGAAACCCCTGTAAAATCGGCTATTTCACCGGCGCGAGCTTTTTTATACAGGCCTTTGGTATCGCGCTGCTCGCATACATCTACCCCCGCCTTGATATAAATCGAGCGAAACGCATCGGGTGAGATGTTGCGCGCGCGCTCACGATCCATCCGGTAGGGCGAAATAAAGGCCGCAATCACCACAAAGCCTGCATCGGCAAACAGATTGGCCACCTCCCCCACCCTTCGGATATTTTCGCTGCGATCTTCGGGCGAGAATCCCAGATCGGAACATAACCCATAGCGCACATTATCACCATCGAGGACGTAAACCTGATAGCCTTTGGCAAATAATTCCTTTTGCAACTCTTTGGCGAGCGTTGATTTTCCTGAGCCAGAAAGCCCCGTAAACCACAACACTCCCCCTTTATGGCCATTGGTCAGCGCGCGCGCTTGAGGCGAAATCTCAAAATCCACCGCTGAGATATTTTCCGATTTCACCGATTTGTGAATCTGTACGCGCATATCCTGCAAACCATCGTTGACAATCAGCCCACCGCCCGCAATGTGTTCACCCGCTTGCAACACAAATCGGCCGGTGCGGGGCAATGTTTGCGGATCATCGACCGCCACCATTCCTTTGATCCGCAAACTCACCTGCGCCACCGCATGCTTTTCCACTCGCGCAAGTGGTTGATGCACCAGCGTTTGCGTATCCAGAACCTGCAGCACCTCTAACACTTCCACCCGTAAATTCGTTGTGCCCATTTTAAATCGATAATGATTGCCAACCTGTAACGGCACATCGTGAAGCCAAAAAATCCGCGCCTCAAAGCGATTAGTGAGCAGCGGCATATCGTGCTCGTGGCTTGCCACCTGACCACGCTCTACAAACACTTGCTCTTGCAGCGTGAAGCCAATCGCCTCGCCTGCACTGGCCTGTAATTTTGGCGGCAAGTTCTCTGGCCATTGCTCAAACTGTTTCACCACGGCGCTCAAACCTGATGGCGAAAACACCACGCGATCTCCCACGCTCAGCGTCCCGCTTTCCACACGCCCCGCAATAATTCTGCGTGCATCAAAGCGATAGACATCCTGCACCACCACGCGCAAGGGAGCAGCATCGGCAGGTAAGCTTGCCTCGAATCCATCAAGCACCTGTAACAAATCACCACCGCGATACCATGGCATCGAAGCGGCTTTTGCAGTCAGGTTTTCACCACTTCGCGCACACACCGGAATCATCGCGGCGGGTGTAATTCCTAACTCCGCAAGGTAGGTTTTAAATTCAGCGCAAATCGCATCGAACATATCCTGACGGTATCCCACCAAATCCATCTTATTGACCACCACCACCACTTGCCGAATGCCAAGCAGATGCAGCAAATACGCATGGCGGCGCGATTGTTCTTTGATGCCTTCCGCCGCATCAATCATCAGCACCGCCGCATCGGCTGTGGCCGCACCCGTTATCATATTCTTCAAAAATTCGCGGTGTCCTGGCGCATCGATCAAACAATAGCGCCGCGCGCTGGATGAAAACCAGATTTGCGTGGTATCAATCGTCACATTTTGATCGCGTTCGGCCTGCAACGCATCCATCAAAAAAGACCATTCAAACGCCATCCCGCGCTTGTCGCAGCTAGCCTGAATCTGCTCCATTTTGCCATCAGGCAACGCCCCTGTATCATGCAGCAACCGCCCAACCAGCGTCGATTTTCCATGATCGACATGGCCGACAATGACGATGCGCAAGTCAGGGGCGAGGGGTAAGGGTTGAGGGG
>JAKFUW010000091.1 GCA_021732545.1 Alphaproteobacteria bacterium
CCGTTCTGGCTGTTACTTCTGCTACAAAAAATTGCAGCAACTCCGACTGCTTCTTCTTCGATAATTTACAACGCGTTATACTCATAAACATACATTAACACTCCTGCTAATCTACGTCAGCCCCAATAAAAATTGAAATCACCGATATAAAAAATCGCTCAGAAGAGGAATCGGGTACCGTTGCCAAAATTGATCCCTATTCGCTTAAAATAACTTATATTGGCACCCTAAATGCCAAATTTGAGAGAGAGCTGTTACATGAGTTCAGTCATATTTTTAACATTCTGCTGGTAGCACATGAGAATGGAGAAACTTACACGCCTCCAAACAAATCTGAGCGTGACTATGGTGGTTATAGATTCACAGATGTCTGCGATGAATGGAAAGATGCGGTTAAACTCGAACTTAAAAAGGATTCATCAGCAACCGCGGTTAAGCAACATTTCAGATCGCAGCTTTCTCAATATACACCCGACGAGCATCCTTCAGAAGCTTTCTCAGAAATTGGAGAACTTTACTTAAATCAACTTCGGCAGGGACGGCCAACTTCTGAAGTCGCAGAAACAATACAAACACACTTTCCTAAATTGTGGCCGATATTTGATAGTGTCGCTCTATCTGGATTAAGAGATATTGGAAATGATTTATGGCAAAGTCGGGACACCCGAGAAAAAATTTCAAGTCATACTAAAGTTCGAGATTTATAAATCGCAAAACCCGAACTTCGCACCCATTTCGTCCCATTCGCGCTTGGTCAATCCGCTGGTTTCTTGAGTCACCTTCTCGCCGCCGATCATGCGTTTAACCACCTCGATGCCAGTTTTAGAAACATGTGCTGAGCCCATCCGATATTCGGTGAAGGCCTCATAGGCCAGCGGGCACCATTTATTGAGAATGTCAATCATCGCATCGGCATAGACGCGGATTTCATATTGCGCGTGAGCATCGGCACGCAGCATCAAGAAGTGCATTAAATTATGCAGATCAATTTTCCAATACCATTGGGTGTAATAATTGAGCGTCAGGTTCATCCGCGCCAATTCACGCGCGATACCGGTTTTGCCTTCATCAATCACATTGCCTTGCGCATCCACATTCATCAGCTCTTCATAATGACTATACACATTTTGCGAATCGGTTTTCAAAATATCCAGCACGCGAGCGGCTTCCAGCTCGGTTAAGCCATCTTCGCTGCGGCCTTGATGATTTTGTTTGGATTGCGGCGACAGATGCTCGATGCGCGGAATGTAAAATTCCTTATCCATGATCGAATAGCGCGCCGAATATTCATTCACATTCGCGGTGCGGTGACGGATCCATTGACGCGCTACAAAAATCGGCAGCTTCACATGCAGCTTAATTTCGCACATTTCAAACGGCGTGGTGTGCCAGTGGCGCATCAGATACATAATCAATCCGCGGTCTTGGCTCACCTGCTTGGTGCCTTTGCCGTAGCTGACGCGCGCGGCTTGCACAATGGCCGAATCATCGCCCATATAATCGACCACGCGCACAAAGCCATGATCAAGCACCGCAATGGGTTCGTATAAAATCGCCTCTAGCTCTGGGGCAACGGCGCGCCGTGTGGGCTGCAACGCATCGCGGCTGGCGGCAACTTCAAGTTTTTGTTCGGATGAAATAGGCATGACCTAAGTGTTATCGCGCCCACGCGCATTTGTCTAGCCCGCGCAAGGTGTGTGTGGATGACGTGCTGGGTTAGGCCGTAACAACCGCCACGGCTACGCTACGAGTTACCATTTTTTTAGCGGGCGTAGCATCGGGGCGCTGCTGACCACCACCGCTCAGACTCGCTTCACCTCCATATGTCACATTACCAAGCGCCACCTCAACCCGCGCCATAGCAAGCGATACGGGTTGATGCACAGCAAGCTGCATTGCTTTAACGTTAGCCGATGGATCAAGTTTAAGCAGGGCAAGTGCTCCCTCCACATCATCCGCGGTGAATGACATCTTTTTAATGGCAGGGGGAACCACTTCTGTTTTTTCAACCTTAGAGGTCAGGCCCTTTGCTTGGATATCAATCAAAAATTGGTTTATATCACCCATTATGCTGCGTTGAATATCGGTAAGATATTGCTGATCTCCTTTTGGATTTTCCAACGCTATCAACTGAGGAAACTGAGCCACAATTTTCTTTGCTCTATCAACAAAAGGCTTTAACGCTGCATTGTCCGTATCAGATACATTTGCCAACGCCATCAGTGTATAGACTCCATCGCGATTAACTACAAATGTACTGCCACCACTTTTAGTGGCTTTCTGCGTCAAAAAGTGGCTAGTTAACTTATCATCTTCTATCACTCTTTGATATGCTTGATGACCTGCATCTCTATAACTCGCTAACCCCTCCGGTGTTCTGATGTGCTTTAGATATTCTTGAGAAACATCTCTACCATCAGAGAATTTTCCTATCTGAAAGCTATAGCCATTTGATGCGACATCTCGTGATCTGGACGCAAGAAGATCATATGTCTCAAATTTCTTAGAATCATTTGCTTTAAACCATTCTCTAAAGTGTTCGTTATGCTTGAACATCGCGCTAAGATCATTAATCGATAGTTTTTCAACGCGTTGAGGATCAGGGAAAACACTTTCAATGAGACCAACCTGATCTTTGATCTGAATCACACCAGACATCATTCTACCCGCAACTTGTTCAATCTGGCGAAATTTATCGAATTCGTCTTTAGTCGTAAGCTCTAGTTTTGTAGTATTTAAAATCCGTTGAAGCTCTGGGCTTGGCTCATACAAAGTACCACTTTTAAGTGCTGTTTTCTTACGGTCAGCTTCGGGTATTTTCTGTTCTTCAGTAATAATTGCTTTTAATCTCTGATACTCTGCTTGAATCAGACGATTAATATCGTTCTCAGCAACACCTTTTTCTATCAAGCGAGCTTGCAGCTTAATAAGCTGCGGGCCGCTTCCTGCCAGCTGATGTAGCATTTCTTGATTCGTTACATATTGCCTCTTTGCAACTAACTCAGAAATGATCGCCCTTGGCATATCTGAATGCATCGAAATTTCCTGCGGCATTGCAAACGATTCATTTGCAAGCATTCTCTCAAAATAGTCTGGTGCGTATTTGGCGTAGCGCTCTGTTAATTGTGTTAGTATAAATTTGGGATCTTTAGGATCTTTACCAAATTGGTTCTTATATTCTGAAATATAGGAGGCGTTCCAGCGTTCGATCTGTCCTATGATTGAACGTTCCTGAAGTGTGAGCTCACGTCCAGCTTTTTGAGACTCAATGGCAGCTTTAACATCTCGGTGTGTATAATCGGGATACCTTTTCGCTGGAGCAAACATTTCTGGCTGAAGAAAAGGAGCCATTAATGTAGGCAAGTGTTTTCTGATTTCTTCGGGTTGTTGAGCGTGAGCATCTGATAAAATACCTTCACGTGCAGCTATACCAACGACGATACCGGCAGGACCAGCAAAATCAGCCAAACTAGGCGCCACAAGCGCAGCATTAATTTTAGCCACAGTGAGCGCCTGGGATGCGGAAACATCTGGATCAAACAATGCTCTTGCGATGTTGAACGTTCCCTCACCTAATACCCACACTGTGCCAAATGCAGGAGTAAATAATGCCGCCTTGCCTAACCTAGGCCATCCGGTCATTTTAATATTTCCCCATGATGTTGCGCGGATAGCTGAAACTTTTTGATTCAGTGCTTTTATAGCCGCAGCCCTTTCTTCCGCTACCAATTCACGCGCAACCTTTACGCCGGGTTTGCTGGTTCCTGCAGGAGCAAGTTCTTGAAGACGAGCAGCAGAGGCAATGTTAATTCCAGTGATCCCAGCATTTGTTGTAAACACTGAATGAATTAGATTGGGTGTTGACAGTGCAAGATTGGTAATCTGACGACCAAGGAGCATGCCTGTTCCCGCAGCGAGTGCTGAACGCCCCATACCCGATTGCGCGCTTTCAACAAAAGAATCAACAACGCCTTTACCAACCGTCGGGTAGTTTACTTCTGCCGCTTTCTTCCATGACGCCATAGCAGGGTGCGCGTCATCCCACATCAGTGGAGGGCCGTATTCTTTGCCATTAGCATCAATCCCTGTAGCCAGTGTAGACCAATAATCGCCAGCCGGCTGAATCGTTTTCGCCAGATGTTTGTGGATATTGAGCTGACGATCTTTCACAATATGGTCATCAAGCTGATTCGTAATATCACCCCATTGAAATGATATTAATTTCCATATATTATCCATAGATGAAAAAGCCAGCTTATACCAAAGGTTATTAGTGCCATTGATCTTAAGGTTTTTATCATACTCCATCTGCGCTAGCGTTGCTTCTTTAATCACGGCTGTTGCCTGAGCTGGATCTAATTGCAGCGGACTAATTCGACTTAACTGATCCATCGCCACGTTAAAATCTTTGCTGCCGCCCGATGCCATATTGCCCATGACATTCAAGAAGGAAACTACGCCGCCTGCTCTTGCCGCAACAACATCTGTGATGCCTAGCGTTTTTTTCTGTTCTGGTAATAATGACTCGTAAAATTTCTCCAGCCATTCCTTTTGCGCGGGTGGTTTCATCAAAATCAGTGAGCTGATAGGATTGGCTGATTCGCTTTTTAAACGAACACGCAATGTTGCGGCTATTTTTCTGGCCTCTTCTAATTCTGGGGTGCCGATTTTATATCGATCAGTAAAATCGACATCTAATGGATCTATCCATGCCGCGCGTTGCT
>JAKFUW010000065.1 GCA_021732545.1 Alphaproteobacteria bacterium
TCTCACTACCAGCCGATACCAAATCGCCACTTAATCACCGCAAAAAAACATCAAACCAAGACAAATCATCTCACAAAAAATCAACGACCCTTAATCACCCAACCCTAATACCGCTTTTGCAGAGGTTCCTATAGTGGTTTCATATTCCTAAGGCTCTCACCCCGCGCTAGATACGAAGTGTCTGCCACAGGTTCCAGCTCTTTGTGAACTTACCTTAACAGACCCCGTCATACGACGGGGTGACAGATGTGAGGAAACATAAAATTAAACCACTATAAAAAAAACCCCCGCCATTTTCATGACGAGGGCTTTTATCATTTCAAAGGAGTTTTTTAATTCGTGTTTTTACAGATGCCGTGCAAAACGAGCCGCGCGGAGTGTACAGTTTAGTACATGAGCACGGCGAGTTGCAGCAAGGCGCTGTAAAAATGCGGAGAAAAAAGCTCCGATTAAGCAGCGTCGCTCAACACCTTGCTCAATTGCTTAGTGGTCTTTGCAACGGTTTTATTCAAAGGCTCTGATGCGCGGGTCGCACATTCAAACATCAGCTCCGACATTTTCACCGACTCGCTGAAGAAACCATCAAGATTTGCTTTCATCATTTTGCTTTGCAGATCGAACATGTCGTTCAAGGTGCGGCAACCGAGCAGCTCTTTTGAAAGCTCCACATTCTGAGAGAAAGAACGGTTGGCGTAGCTGAATAATTCAGCGCCCATGTGCTTAGATGCAGACACCGCCACATTGCCACTTGCAACGCACGCGTCCACACCGTCTTTGCTGATCGACATCAACTCGTTCATCGAGCGTGAAGTCACATCGGCCGATTTTGCCAGATCAGGATTTACCATCGACATCATTTTAGTCTGTATGTCAGCGCCATTGCCTTTGAACATTTTTTGAATCACATCGGTGCTCATCTTCATCATGTCGTCTGCAACATTATCATATTTGCCCAAAGACGCAGCACCAAATGAAGTGGTTTTGGGCGCCATACGCACATCTGATTTCACGGCAGTTTTCGCGGCAGTTTTTGCACGCGTGGTGTGCTTGACGCGCTTAGCTGATGCGTTTTTTTCTGATTTTGGTTTGTTGCGTGTGGTGGTCTTGCGAGTTGCGGTTGCCATGATTTTTCTCCATCTAAAAAAATTTAATTTTACTTTGCAATGGCGTGAATATAGTTTTATCACAGTGACATGTCAAGCACTGCTAATGCTTCCATGTACGATTTTTGTGCAATGCAGCAAATGTGTGTTTTTTAACACAGTAAATTAGTGGCTTTGGGCACACCAAAAGATAAGGCTAACAACCAATGAATACGCGTCACACAGCAACCACTTTATCACTCCCCGATGATACCATCAGTGCGACACATTCAACCACTTTAGAGCTTGTCCAACTTCTCGGATTAGAACCTGATGACATTGATGAAAGTGACACCATTGCCGATGTGATTTATCCCGCCGTTTGCACGTTGGTGCAAGACCATCGTGCGCTCATCAATCAACAGATTTTGTTGCAGCGCGATATGGATAAATTGGTGCGCTATCTTGATCAACTCCAGCATGACATTATCGTGATCGAAGAATCACGCGCGTGGCGCATCGGATTTAAAATTATGAGCGTACTGAAAACCGCGATGGGACGCCCTGTGGGTCGGCATGCTTTCACCAACATTCACCGCATTCTTACCATCTATCACCATTGGAAAAAAGCCCGTGACTAAACATACATTCTCACCCTCTCATGAGTCCGTTTCACTGTGCGTGATTGTGTGCGTGCACAACGCTCCTGACTACACCGAAATCTGCCTCGATTCCGTCCTCAAACACACTCACGGAATCTATGATTTAGTGATTGTTAATGATGGCTCCAAATCCGACACCACCACCTTACTCAAACGCTATGTGCGCGATTATGACCATGTGCGGATGATTCACCACACGAAAGCGCAAGGCTACACCAAAGCCGCCAACGCGGGCTTGCGTGTTTCCAAGGCCGATTTCACGGTGCTGCTCAACAGCGATACCATCGTTTCAAAAGACTGGAGCGAGCGCATGATTACGTGCGCCTACAGCGAGCCACATATCGGGATTGTGGGGCCACTCTCAAACGCTGCCACCTATCAATCGGTGCCGTTTGTGTTTGAAGATAATGGCACGTGGAAACAGAATATTTTATCAGGCGATATTACGGTGAATGCTTATGCGCAAGCCATCGCGCGCGTATCGCTCAAATCCTATCCGCGCGTGCCCGTTGCCAATGGCTTTTGCTTTGGCGTCAAGCGCGACGTGATCGACACCATCGGCCTGCTTGATGAAGAAACTTTCCCACGCGGTTATGGCGAAGAAAACGACTATTGTTTGCGTGCCGCCGATGCGGGCTTTGAGATTGCGATCTGCGACGATGCTTATGTCTATCACGCGACATCCAAAAGCTTTGGCGTCAAAGCGCGCGAGCAACTCACCCGAGAGGCCCACCACGCGATTCGCTCCAAATATTCGCAAGAACGTTTAAATGGTATCGATCACGAACTGCGCAACCATTCTGCGATGGATGCGGTGCGAAAGCGCGTGATCGATTATGTCTACCATAGCCACGCAGCGATAGACATGCAGCCTTCGCAGCTGGCGATGCCCGTCAATGCACCCAGCCTTGCGGTGTTGTTTTTAGCGCCCGATTGCAGCGCCAAATCGGGCGGCACGCAGGTGATTGTGGAAACGGCGCGCGGCCTGTCGCAGATGGGTGTGCCGGTTAAAATTGCCGCGAAGAAAAACATCAAACGCGAATATGATGGATTTTTCCCGGCCGATGCGCATCTGTTTTTCTATTACGAAAAAGATGCAGAATTATTGGTGAAGGCCAAGGATTTTAATGTCGCTATTGCGACGATTTTTCACTCCATTACTCAGCTTAAAAAAATGGTCGATATTTATCCTGCCCTCATGCCCGCTTATTATGTGCAAGATTATGAACCGTGGTTTCTGGATGATCACCCCAAGCTCAAAGAACTGGCCGAAGCCAGCTATACCATGATCAAAAACAACGCGCTTTTTGCCATCAGCCCGTGGGTGCAGGATGTGGTTGCCGAAAAGCATGAGCAAGCCGTGCACAAAATTCATGGCAGCCTCGATCAATCATTGTTCTATCCCGATTACGGCGCGCGCACCGAATCTAACGCACTCATCGTCAGCGCGATGATCCGCCCCAGCACACCGTGGCGCGGCCCCAAACAAACGATGCTGGCGCTCAAATCCCTCAAAGAAACATTCGGAGAATCGATTGATATCCGCATTTTTGGCTGCACCGATTCCGAGATTGAATATCACAATCTGGCGAGCGATTTTGATTATACCAATCATGGCATTTTAAACCGCCACGATGTGGCAACCTTGCTGCGACACTCGCAACTATTCCTTGATCTCTCAGAGTTCCAAGCCTTTGGCCGCACCGCTTTGGAGGCGATGGCGTGTGGTTGCGTCGTGGTGGCACCCAAGCGCGGTGGTGTGGTCGATTTCGGGCGCGATGGCCACAACATCCTGCTGGTCGATACGCTCGATCTGGAAGCATGCGTAGAAGCCGCATCGCAACTCATCCGCGATGATATGTTGCGAGAGCGCCTGAGCTTGGCCGCCATTCAAACCGGACTCGATTATTCGATTCAGCGCAGCACCTTATCGTTCCTCGCGCTGATGCATCAGCTAAAGGCGGAGCATGCGGGTAACACGGCTCGGCGCGCGGCGTAGGTTTAAAAGTATTTGGTAATTGGTGCGATTGTCATCCCTGCGAAAACGGGCATTCAGCAGGCCGATTAGGTCGCCAAGCGACTCACTGATTCGCTCTAATTTTTCCATATTCCACAGGCTGTCACCCCGTCTTCATGACGGGGTCTGGCTCTTTGTGCGCCAACCAAACCAGACCCCGTGACAAGCACGGGGTGACGGTTATGGGGAGCGGCGTAGTCCGCGGTATTTACTTGCGCTTATCCAGCCCCATATAATGATAGGCATCGGGATCATTTTTCCAATGTTCCCGCACTTTCACAAATAATTTTAAATGGGCACGCCTGCCCCACAGCGTCTCGATTTGTTTGCGCGATTGCTCGCCGATGGCTTTGAGCGTGGCACCATTTTTGCCCAAAATAATGCCCTTATGGCCATCGCGTTCCACCACGATCACCTGCGAGATTTTCACGCTACCATTGTCATATTCTTCCCAACTTTCGGTTTCCACATGCAGCGCATAAGGCAGCTCCTGATTGAGCCGCATGAACAACACTTCGCGCGTGATTTCCGATGCGAGCAAGCGCTCGGAAATATCGGTGAGTTGGTCTTCGGGAAACAGCCATGGCCCCGCAGGCATGCGTGATGCGAGGTATGTCATCACATCATCCACCCCATCGCCTTTGAGCGCAGAGATCATAAAAATCTTTTCAAACGGATGCAGTTCGCTTGCTTGCATCGCAAGCGTGAGCAACACTTCTTTAGCTACCAGATCAATTTTGTTCAAAATCAAAATCGCTGGTTTTTGCATTTGTTTCACGCGCGCGATAATCGCTTTATTTTCATCATCCAACCCGCGCCGTGCATCGAGCATCATACCCACCACATCGGCATCGGCGCTCGCTCCCCACGCGCAACTCACCATCGCGCGTTCAAACGGTTTGGATTCGGCCACCTCAAACACGCCTGGCACATCGACCACAATAATCTGAGCG
>JAKFUW010000194.1 GCA_021732545.1 Alphaproteobacteria bacterium
TCTCACTACCAGCCGATACCAAATCGCCACTTAATCACCGCAAAAAAACATCAAACCAAGACAAATCATCTCACAAAAAATCAACGACCCTTAATCACCCAACCCTAATACCGCTTTTGCAGAGGTTTCTATAGATCATATTCGTAAACAATGATTTAAGATGTAGGCGCAAAGACAGGATCCACACGCATTTCATGCAAGGGGTAGGGCGCAAATGCCACGCTTACTGCGTACGCAATACCGTTAGCAGCGGTATCAGGTCGCTTGCAAAAATTTCCACTTCGCCTTTTTTGGTAGGCTCCGCTTTCGATTCGCCCATAATCACATGGCTTTCATCGGGGCCGCGCATATCGCCGAGCTTGATATCCATGCCCAACAACTCTTCCACAGGATCCAGCGCATCGTCGAGGCTCAGGCCATTGCGGTTGAGTTCGCGCCAGCGCGCCTGAATCAGACCTTTATAGCCAAACCTCGCGCAAAAGCTGGCAAAACCACTGCGTGTGCGATAGTGCGCAACGCTTGCGATGTAGCGTTTCACTTCGATTACTAATGCAGGGTTGTTGGGTAATTCGTCGGCAATGGCGCCTAGCGTCTGCAGTTTTCGTTCCTCATAGGCCATCGACCACGAAGGGATGGCTTCAGCATCCGCTGCCACATATTGTAATGCTTCGAGCTTATCTTTGAGCTTGCGGTCTTTTTCAGGCATGATTTTTTCCACTATGATGTATGGATTATATCAGCAATCCACCAACAGCCAAGTGGCAATTATGCTGTGTAATATTATCAGCCACCACCACCACCACCATCACCACCACCACCATCACTACCACCATCCTTATTATGCACGAGATAATCATCGGCAAAATAGGTGTGGTCACCATCGAGCAGCGGGTTATAGGTGAGCGATTCAGCTGCACCGATATGTTCGGTAATGCTGGTGATTCGAATACTCGCCGAGCGGGTAATGATGATATCGCCCGTTTGCAATCGTCCGACCCGCAGGGCAGGGTTTTCATGTGCGGTGGCGTCAGGGTCGATCGATTTCCAGCCATCTTGTGTCATGAAGGGGTGCTCAGATGTCACGAAGGCTTTACCACCATTAAAGGCATAGAGCAGCCGTGCCCCTAATTTTGGGGTTTCCATCCCGACAACGGTGTTGACGCCAGAGTTCCCCATCACACGGTCGCCAGCTGTGAGCGTTTCAATGGCCTTGGTGGAGCCATCTTCCATCTGGACCAATGTGCCTGCGATAAAACAGCTACCGCCATCACCAGTACGAGTCGTTCCACTACCACTGCTGCCACTGCTACCACCACCAGCACAGCCAATACCGAAATTAAAGCAGCACGCACAATTGGGGCGCTGGTTACAATTTTCCAGGGTGCATTCGCTGGGCACGGCAGGTAACGACAGACGCGGAATCTGTGACAAAGCGGGTGACGCAATAAGCAACATTGCCCCAATGATTCCAAAGAATGTAACGTGTGTTCGTGATTTCATGTAAGGCTCCGTTTGTGCCAATTTAGATTATTTATACAACCTGATCCGCTTGATGGATTCTGCGATGACTTGATAGGTAATGCTTAATTCGGCGCTGCTGCTCACATCAAAATAATAGGGCGATTTTAGATTATTTATACAACCTGATCCGCTTGATGGATTCTGCGATGACTTGATAGGTAATGCTTAATTCGGCGCTGCTGCTCACATCAAAATAATAGGGCGATGCGGTGGAGGGGTCGCCCGTGTAATTTTCAGAGAGTGTTGCGCAATCGTGGAAGATTTTTTTAACAGCGCTCGATTCAATGGTGCCGGGTAAGTCGTAGGTAACAGAATAAATGGTGATGCCGTAATGTGATTTGAGCATATCACACACGGCACCTTGGTGTTTGTTATCTTCATCAGAAATAACGGGTACATCATTGCTAGGGTCTGAATCTGCGCGGTTTAAAAAGTGCGTGATGTTTTCACCATCGGTTAACAGCACAAGTATTTTATCGGTGCGCCCGGGCTGAAACTCATGCGGAACTCCGGCAGGGTGGTTAAAATACTGACGATCCTGGGGGTAGGGCATCAGCATCAACCCCGCGGTCATTGTACCGACATTAGTACGGGTAAATCCCCAGGTGAGCGGCTGGATATTGATCGCTTGAATTTGGCTTTTCACGGCAGCGGGATTGTTGATGAGTCCGGTTGGAGCGGTGAGCGGTGCAGGAGATATGGACGCTAAATGTGCAGGCAGTGCAGTGGTAATCCATACCGCAAATGGGTCAGCGGCCATTTCAGGCGGGCGGGTAGGCAAGCGGACATTATGGTTGAAAGGAACCACACCCACATAAATGCCCTCGCTGCCTTTGCTGTATAAATTATCCACAAAAGCCAGCGTTGCATTTTTAACCGCATTGTGTTTGGCGCAGGTGGGGTCGCTTATATTACCTCTTCCAGCAAGCGCAGAACCTTTGCACATGGAGGTGGAATTATCGATGGTGAGCGCCACTTCAACGGGGCGGCTTTTGGAAAAAGTTTCTTCAAGCACTTCGGCATATTGGTTAATGCCAAGTTCATCCATACCCACAAACGCACCCATAATGGTTTTAACTTCGGCTTTTATCGTGCCTGATACCGTAAAGGTGGTGGGGTCAAAACTCATGATGACCGGCCCACCATCTCCTGTGCTTTGAAAGGTGGTGTTCATGAATTCGCTTGGGTAGTTCATCGCAAAAAATTGGTTGCCCACTTGGTTGATGTCTTGGCTTTCACGTACCGCAGCGGCAGAAAGAACCGCCAAATCAAGGGCGTACTGCATTTTGGTGCGTGCCACGCTGTATCGGGCCGATTCGAGCGCAATGCCGACTGCGGCGAGCAATACAAAGATAGAAAGGCCAAACAACATGATAATGTTGCCGTCTTCATTGTTTTTTAGCCGTTTGATGTCAGCGAAATGGAGCATGATGCACTCTGCACAATAAAACCTTCTTTAATATTATCATAAATAAAGGTAAAATTACAGAGGTTTCTTAAACAGTGCAGGCAATCACCATATGCCTCAAAGCTTGCAATTTCGCAACATGGCGTATATCTGAGGGCGTGTGCGGGTGTGGCGGAATTGGTAGACGCACCAGATTTAGGTTCTGGCGACGCAAGTTGTGTAAGTTCGAGTCTTATCACCCGCACCATGCTGTTTTATAAAGGCTTTTAACCATTTTGTTGATGCCGCCAAAATGGTTTTTCCAACTGCATTTCCAACTATCTCTGGCGTTTTTCCAACTTTACCACTTTATCCATGGCGTTTTCGGCCATGCGGCGGGTGCGTGGCATGTACACCTCAAGGATGGTGGTGGCCTCTTTCAGCATGTGGCCGGTGCGCGCACGCTCTCTCCCTCTCTGTTTCTGTATCTGCTTCTGGTGCATTGTACATCATAAAATCGGTGCCTTTGCCGCGCACCAGCAGCACGCCCGAAATATTCTCTCCAACATAGGATGCCAACGCGCCCACAAAAAACTCAAAGCCCGAAAGATTCATTTCATGCAAAGCGGGTGGGGGCGCATCGCTTTGTAGCGGCGCACGTTTGCGGCTTTTCTTTTTTAAATCGATAATGTCAGCCATTTTTCACCTCTAATAAATGTAGCGATTCACTACTATTTTGATTGACGCTTATGTAGTGATTCGCTACATTGTTTATATGAGCTACGAACTGAACTTCACGAAAAGCGCGCAAAAAAGCCTGAATGATCTTCCCGAAAAAACGCGGCAGCGGATCCGTAAGGCGCTTGAAAAACTGACAGCCACGCCGCAGGCGGCGTCGCTCGATGTGAAAAAACTCAGTGGCCAAAGTTATTACCGCCTGCGCGTGGGCGATTACCGCATCATCTACGACCTGCAGCATCACGCTCTGGTCGTATTGGTGTTGGAAGTTGGTCACCGCAGGGAAATCTATCAATAGGAGGATATCATGCCCAGAATCGAAACCACTCAAATCAAAGGCAAAACCTACATGCTGGTGCCGCAAGAAACCTACCATAACATGACCGAGGCACTGGAAGATGCCGCCGATGAACGCGCCCTGGCCATGGCACTGGCACGCAACGAAGAAGGCTTTCCCTTGCGTGTGTGGGAGGCGATCGAACAAGGTCAAAGCCCCGTGCGTGTCTTGCGTGAACATCGCGGCCACACCCAATCCGAGCTTTCTGCTCTGGCCAGCGTTGACCGCGTCCAACTTAGCAACATCGAAACTGGTAAAGCGCAAGGTAGCGCGGCTACCATCAAAAAACTCGCCACCGCACTTGGCGTGCCGATGGATATGCTGGTTCCCGATGAAATGGCTGCAAAATAAAGAATGGGCGGTTAGCGCACTTGGGTTGCTACCATACCAAGCAAATGGCTGCACAAACCGTTGACTTAAATCATTAAGCAGTGCGCCTTGGTGTGCTGGGTTCCCGCCCGAAACCCCGAAAGAGTGTGCAGCCATATCGTATCGCTCCCTTGCCAAAGCGTTTTTATTGCGTTGCCGATGTGGCGGGGTGTTCAAGCACCCCGCCTTATTTTGTTTTTAAAGCGTTACTCAGGCGTGCCAAACAGCACGGGTAGTTCAGTGAATTTAGCCACGTTCGCGCATGCCTGTTTAAAGGCGTGATCAAGCACCTGATCGGCGCGTAGCATTTCAAAAAACCAAATAATGGTGCCGTTGCTCACGCGATAACGCAGCCG
>JAKFUW010000105.1 GCA_021732545.1 Alphaproteobacteria bacterium
AACGCGACGCATCTATCAGTCTCCAGTGGCCAGTTGCCAGTTTCCAGAATACTGGGGACTGGTGACTGGCGACTTTCTTAATTAACTATTATCTTGAATGTAAGTAATCGCATCTTTAACGGTCTGAATTTTTTCAGCCGCATCGTCAGGGATCTCGATGCCGAATTCTTCTTCAAACGCCATCACCAGCTCAACGGTATCCAGGCTATCAGCGCCCAGATCATCGATGAAGCTCGCATCCAGCACCACTTTTTCAGCGTCAGCGCCCAGATGTTCAATAACGATTTTTTTCACGCGATCAGCAACATCACTCATTTCAAGAATCCTTTTAAGTTAAATAAATCATAGTGAATCATGGCCACTAGCATACTGATTTAGGCTTGGCTAGTAAAAATCGGCACCCACTCACACCATCAACAATCCGCCATTGATGTGGATGGTTTGTCCCGTGATGTAAGCGGCTGAATCTCCTGCTAAAAACACCGCTGCACCGGCAATATCTTCGGGCAAACCAAAGCGCCCAGCAGGGATGTTATCGGTGATGCGTTTGGTTTGATCGTCACTCAGCGCATCGGTCATCGGGGTTTTGATGAATCCGGGCGCGATGCAATTGACCGTGATGCCGCGGCTCGCCACTTCCATCGCGAGCGATTTGCTCATGCCGATCATGCCCGCTTTGCTCGCGCAATAATTGGCTTGGCCCGGGTTGCCCATCACCGCCACGACTGACGCCACATTGATGATGCGGCCATGGCGTTGTTTCATCATGCCGCGAAGCACCGCGCGATTGAGGCGAAACGTGGCGGTGAGGTTAATATCAATCACCTGTTGCCATTCATCATCTTTCATCCGCATGGCTAAATTATCTTTCGTAACCCCTGCGTTACAGACCAATATATCCAACCCACCCAGTGCTTCTTCGGCCTGTTTGGGTAAGGCATCCACTGCCGCGCCATCGCCGAGGTTGCAGGTTAAAATCATGGGTTCGTGAGTGAGTTTCGCCGCCAAGGCTTCCAGCATCTCGCGGCGTGTGCCTGAAATCGCTACGCGGCACCCTTGCGCATCGAGTGCTTTGGCTATCGCGCCACCAATGCCGCCTGATGCGCCGGTTACGAGGGCTTTTTTATTGGTAAGGGTCATTTTAAAGTCTCCAGTCACCAGTCTCCAGAATCTCCGTTGCCACTGGTGACTGGCAACTGGAGACTGGCGACTATTTAAGCCGCCAGTTTCGCAAAACTATCCAAATCCGAAGGTTCACCCACATTCACCATCTGGGCATCGGGCGCGAGGCGTTTGACGAGTCCTGCCAGAATTTTGCCATGGCCGATTTCGACAAAGCGCGTGATACCTAAGTTAGTCATGGTGTCCACCGATTCGCGCCAGCGCACCATACCGGTGACTTGTTGCACCAATAAGTCACGGATCATCGCCGCGTTCTGCACCGGTTGAGCGGTGATGTTGGCGACCACCGGCACCATCGCATCGGCCAGTTGTGCGTTGGCCAGCGCCGCTTTCATGGCGTCCGCTGCGGGTTGCATAAGACTGCAATGAAAGGGCGCGCTCACAGGCAAGGCCAAGGCGCGCTTGGCGCCTTTATCTTTGGCAAGCGCCATGCCTGCTTCCACACCCGCCACGCTACCGCTGATTACAATCTGTTGATCCGTATTATAATTGGCCACTTCGCACACTTCGCCGCCAGCCGATGCCTCGTCGCACAGGGCTTTGACCGCATCAAATTCGAGGCCAATGATCGCTGCCATCGCGCCCATACCTTGTGGTACCGCCGCTTGCATCGAGCGGCCACGGATTTGAAGCAAGCGCGCCGTTTCTGCCAAGGGCAATGCACCCGCAGCAGTCAGCGCCGAATATTCGCCCAAAGAATGGCCCGCAACCAGCGCCACATCGCGCGCGACATTCACACCCAGCTCGCGCTCCATCACCCGCAGTGCCGCCACCGAGCACGCCATGATGGCCGGTTGTGCGTTTTCGGTCAGGGTTAAGTCGGATTCAGGGCCATCGGCCATTAGCTTGAAAAGCTTGAAATTTAACGCGTCATCCACCTCTTGAAAGGTATGCGCCGCAACAGGGAATGCCGCAGCCAAGGCGGTGCCCATGCTTAACGCCTGGCTTCCTTGTCCTGGAAATAGATAGGCTGTTTTCATGCTTTGGGGCATATCGCACCGTTGCGCTCACGTCAAGCTGTAGTCCACACCTCGCTGTCATGCCGCATTTATTGCGGCATCCCCATCAAGCCGGAGGGAGACCCCGCAACTGACACTTCGTGTCGTGCGGGGTGACATAATTATGCTTGCATTTTAATGGGGATAGGCTAAATATCCCGTCCCTTTTGCCGCAGTGGCAGGCGGGATCCATTAATCGACAGGGTACGGGTTAAGTTAAAAGCGCCGGTGCCCGTTAATGTTAGGAGCTATTATGTCTTTTTACGAATGCACCTTTATTGTGCGCCACGATATGTCGCCTGCCGACGTTGTCAAACTCACCGAGCAATATGCAGCCGTGATCACTGAGCACAAAGGCAAGGTGCTGCGCACCGAAAGCTGGGGCCTGCGCCAACTGGCATACCCCATCAACAAAGCCAACAAAGGCCACTATGTGATGTTCGCGCTCGAAACCCCACCTGCTGCGCTCAATGAAATGCAACGCCAGATGCGCATCAACGAAGATGTGGTGCGCGTGCTGACCGTGAAACACGAAACCTTGGATGCAAACAAGCTCTCGGTCATGCTGCGCCAACGCGCCGGCGATGAATCAGACGTTGCAGCGTAACGAAACCAACATTAGGAGCACATAATTATGTCTGAATATTCTTCTCGTCCAAGCCATGGTGGTGGCGATCGTGACCGTGGTGGTGATCGCGGTGGTGACCGTGGCGCAAGCGCTGGTGGCGCTGCTGGCGGCAACCGCAAAGTCTTTTTCCGTCGCAAAAAAACCTGCCCGTTTACTGGCCCTAACGCGCCCGAAATTGACTATAAAGATGTCAAAACGCTCAGCCGTTTCATCTCAGAGCGCGGTAAAATTATCCCAAGCCGCATCACGGCGGTGTCTCACAAAAAACAGCGCCATGTGGCGCGGGCAATCAAGCGCGCACGCAACCTTGCGCTGCTGCCTTACATGAACCAGTAAAGGATCACGAACATGGAACTCATTTTGTTAGAACGCATCGCACGCCTTGGCGCGATTGGCGATGTGGTGAATGTTAAAAACGGTTTTGGCCGCAACTATCTTATCCCAACGGGTAAGGCATTGCGCGCCAATAAGAAAAACAAAGAAGTCGTTGAAGCTCAAAAAGACCAGCTCGAAGCACAAAACCAAGTGCGTAAAGGCGAAGCCCAAAAGCAAGCATCAACGTTGGACGGCATCGTGGTGACGGTGATCCGTCAAGCCAGCGACGATGGCAAGCTTTATGGTTCGGTTGCGGTGCGCGATGTATCCGATGCGCTGGAGGCCGCTGGCCACAAAGTGGATCGCCGTTACATCGATTTGAACGCGACCATCAAAAGCCTTGGCCTGTATGAAGTGACCATTGGTCTGCACGCGGAAGTCCCTGTGAAAATTAAAGTTCACGTGGCACGCAACGCCGATAGCCCACTACCACAAGATATGCAAGAAGCCGACGCTGCCGCCAAAGCACAAGAAGCGATGTGGGCAGAACAAGCCGCTGCTAAAGCGGCTGCCGCTGAGGCCGCTGCTGCTGCAACGCCTGAAGACGCCGATGCACCCGCAACCGATGAGGATGCAGCGTAGTTTTTCGTTGACGTCATCCCGAACGCATCACGCTTTGGCGTGAATGCGGAGGGATCTTAAGCGACATTAGATTCCTCTGGCCTGCGGCCATTGGGAATGACGAAACTAGTAAAACCGCGAGGGAACATTTCCTTCGCGGTTTTTTTATTGGCACCCTGCCATCACACAATCATCATGGGATAAGATTCGCATTTTTATATCGTGGTTGCGCGCGCCATGCGATGAATAAGAAATAATAAAAACTAAAAGAAAAGTTTGGCATGGCAACGAATCTACACATCGGTCTGGTGACCGGCACCCCTCCTATCACTCCTGCATTGCGCGAAGCGCCTTATAATCTGGAAGCCGAGCAAGCCTTGTTGGGTGCCGTTCTGATCAACAATGAAGCGCTTAATTCGGTGAATCAGGATTTAAAGTCTGAGACGTTTTACGCGCCGATTCACCGCAAAATCTATGAAGCGATTTTGCGTTTTCATGATCGCGGGTTGATCGCCAATCCTGTCACCCTCAAACATCATTTTTCCGCGGATGACGGTGTGGAAGATGCGTATTTAGCGCGCCTTGTGGGTGCGGCAGCGTCCATCATCAACGTGCGCGATTATTCGGATATTGTGGTGGATCTGGCCACCAAGCGCAACCTCATTGGCATCGGCGAAGAGATGGTCAACACGGCGTTTGACCGTAACGAACCCGCCACCGCACACGAACTGATCGAGCGTGCCGAACAGGAACTCTTTACGCTGGCCACCGACGGCGATGCACGCGGTGGATTTCGCGCGCTGCGTCATTCACTCGCCGAAGCCGTTCACCGCGCCGAACTGGCTTATCAGCGCGAGGGCAATATTGTCGGCATCCCGACAGGCCTGATGTCGCTCGATCGGCTGCTCGGTGGCTTGCAAAATTCTGATTTGCTGATTCTGGCCGGTCGCCCCTCAAT
>JAKFUW010000058.1 GCA_021732545.1 Alphaproteobacteria bacterium
AAAATGATTGCATGCATCTCTGGCGAAGAAGCATTGGAAATTCTCAGAACAGACAAAAAAATCGATATGTTGCTCTCGGATGTCATTCTGGCAGGAGCGCTTAATGGGCCTGATGTGGCTAAATTGGCCCTGAAGCTGCGACCAAACCTAAAAGTGCTCTTTAACTCTGGTTATGCGGAACAATCAGCGCTATCGACTGGCCTGCTACCAGAGGATGTGATGCTGATTAGCAAACCGTTTCGCCAGAGCCAGCTTGCTAGCAAAATCCGCGATGTTTTTAATCAAAAAACATGCCCTCAAGAACGAACGCAGTGGCCTTGCATCCAAGAGGAGGAGGCTATATAAAAAGTAGATCCACCTTAACGGTTTTTCTCATGAGTCAGTGCCCCATTTGTTCCAAACCAACCAACCCAGAACATAAACCCTTTTGCTCGCCCCGTTGCCGCGAAGTCGATTTAAACCGATGGTTTACCGGCAGCTACAGCATCCCCGTGCCTGATAGCGACATCAGCGAGGAAGACATCGACACGCTCGAACGTGCGATCAACGCACTTGATTCAAACAACTAGATTGTGTGGACATTTCCAGCACGAATGTGCTTTTTCTTCGGGCGTTTGCCTACATGCGCATAATGCACCGTGCGCGCAATATCCAACGCATGATCGGCAGCGCGCTCCATATTCTTTACCAGAATCGGCAACATCGGGTACGGCTGAGGCTGTTTTGTTAGCAATGTCATCAACGATAGATACAATGCGTCCACCTGATCATCTTCTGCCAATACGGATTGGAGCATGCTCGCATCAAACCTATGCAAACAGGCCATTGCGCTATCCAGCATGTGGCGGGTGATCGCAATCATTTTCAACAATTCTTGATTGAAGGTGGCTGAAAACACCACCCCCTCTTCTTTGATTTTTGTGCATCGCTTAATGTTGGCTTTAGCAATATCGCCCAAGCGCTCGAGCGAAATCACAATCGGCATGGTGGAAAGCAAAAACCGAAGCTCATCGAGCGCGGGCGAATAATTACCAATCATCACCTGTAAATCGGCTACCACGTCATATTCAAGCTGGTTGATGTCTTTGTCGGTCTTTTTCACCAGCGCCAGATCGGCAGATGATCCTTCCAGCACCAATCGTAACATATCAAACAAGCCATCCGCCGATTGCCCCATCGCCTCTAATTTGGCAATCAACGCCTGTGCTGATTCATCATATTTACCCGATACATGACCACTAAATTCGATCGTCGATTTGAGTTCTTTGGTCATGTGGCCTCCATTTAAAAATCACTCACCATCATTTGACATAAACACATCAAATGCAAGCATATGATGTGTCATACAAAAAATAAAAAAGGAAAAATGGTGCCCAGGAAAAGACTCGAACTTTCACGCCCCGAGGAGCGCCAGCACCTGAAGCTGGTGCGTCTACCAATTCCGCCACCTGGGCACACTTAAAACCAGAATGCGCGGTTTGGCAGCATTTAGCTACTTTGTCAACGCTTCTGTATCCGCTATTTTTTGCTGATTTCAGCTTTCACCACATCAATCTGCGGGCGTTTATTCAAGTCTTCTTCGGCAAAACGGTGAGTTATGACACCCTTGGCATCGATCACATAAATCGCAGGATTGGGAGTCCCAAAAAACCTATCTCCGCGTTTATAGTCGGTATTGAGAATCCGGAAAAAACGAGTAATGGCATGCTCGACATCGGGGATCAGAATCAATTGGATTTTTTCTTTCTTTTGATAGTCTTGCACCTTCTGCACGTCATCATGTGTAATGACCACCACACTATAGCCCAGATCGTTGAATTCCTGGATGCGGGCATTCCAATCTTTCACTTGAACCAGACACACCGGACACCAGTTAATCGAGCGGATAAAGATAAAGATGGATCCAGCCTTGCCTTTAATATCATCATACTTAACCTGTTTCAGGTTGGTGGTGATCGCAGCAAAAGGTAAAATCGATTCACCTGGTTTGATAAAGTTTTCATGATACTCAGACAACGTTTCTTTATCGGATTTAACTTCTTTAGGAGCAGGCGGCGACAAACTATCATCATAAGGAAGGCCATCCGCTGCTAATGCGGGCTGCTTTGAGACAAGCATCCCCTGTTCATACACATATCCGGCAACACCAGCGCCCATAAAAACAACCACACTTAATAAAACCAGCTTTTGCTTTGTCGTATGTGCCATGTCAATCCTCTTATGTCCTGATATTTTATGAAACTTTAAATGAAATGCCCCAGATTACAATGGCTGAATTGCATTTTGTAGACTTTCATGACATAGGGGGTGCATGGATTGAACGTTAAAGGAATAATTTGAAATGAATGATCGTATTATCACAGTGGTGGGTGGCTCAGGTTTTTTGGGGCGCTATGTGGTGAAACAATTGGCGCAAAGTGGCTTTCGCGTGCGCGTATTGTGCCGTCACCCTTCCAAGGCGTTTTTCCTAAAGCCCATGGGCGATGTGGGCCAGATTGCGATTGATTATGTTGATCTAGGCAAGCCAGAAAGCCTGAAAGCCAAGCTCGCCAATTCCTATGCGGTGATTAATCTGGTTGGCATTTTGGCCGAATCGGGTCGCCAAAAATTCAGCCGCATTCAAGCGCAAGGCGCAGAAAAGTTGGCGCAAGAAGCCAAAGCGGCCAATGTAAAATACTTTGTGCAGCTTTCTGCGCTGGGAGTTGATAAAGCAACTGGCTCCAAATATGCCAAAAGCAAATTGGCAGGCGAACAGGCGATCAAAGCGATTTATCCCCATGCCGTGATCCTACGCCCCAGCCTGATTTTTGGTGCGGAAGATAATTTTTTCAATCAGTTCGCAGCCTTAAGCCGCTTTTTACCGTTTTTGCCTGCGATTGGCGGCAGCAAGCCACATTTTCAGCCCGTTTATGTTGATGATGTAGCGCAAGCCGTTGTAAAAGCGGTCACCGATCCCGCCACTCACGGCAAGATCTATGAGCTGGGCGGGCCTGAAGTGTTTTCATTCATGCAATTATTGCGCTTGGTTGGAGTGTATAGTGGCTTTGGCCGCAAGCTGATTCCTGTGCCCTTTGCGATGGCGAGCTTTGGTGCATTTTTTGTGCAAAATATTCCGGGTGCTCCCATCACCGCCGATCAGGTAGCGCTGCTCAAATATGATAATGTGTTATCGGGCGAGCTTCCCGGCCTTGCCGAACTTGGCATCAACGCAACACCGATTGAGGCGATTGTCCCCAACTATTTATCTCATTATCGTAGCGTTTCCTAGACATCCTTGCCCGATTCACATTATACTGCAGCGCAATATGTGGTCACTTAGCATTATTTTCTCCTAAAGCTGTCACCCCGTGCTTGTCACGGGGTCCGGCCTTACAATTACCAGACCCCGTCATGAAGACGGGGTGACACATTGTAAATAAAGGCGAGTGATAATGCTAAATTAATCATATCAGCAGGAGAACCCAAGACTTGAAGCTGCTACAATTTGTATCCACCAAACAAACTCGCCCTAAGGTGACGAAAGCGGAGCTGCGTCAAAAA
The DNA here is from genome assembly GCA_021732545.1 of Alphaproteobacteria bacterium. Taxonomy (GTDB): domain Bacteria; phylum Pseudomonadota; class Alphaproteobacteria; order Rickettsiales; family UBA3002; genus JAKFUW01. The sequence continues at coordinate 3,541 of JAKFUW010000058.1, forward strand.
ACGCACGAGGAAATCTATGCCGCGTTCGACCCCAAAACCGCGCAAGAACAAGCCAGCCGCTGCTCGCAATGCGGTGTACCCTTTTGCCAGATCCATTGCCCGCTGCAAAACAACATCCCCGATTGGCTGATGTTGGCCGCCCAAGGGCGGATGCAGGAAGCCTACGAGCTTTCCAGTGCTACCAATAACTTTCCCGAAATTTGTGGTCGTATCTGCCCGCAGGATAAATTATGCGAAGGCAATTGCGTGATCGAAAACGGATTTGAATCGGTCACCATCGGCCAGATCGAAAAACACATCACCGAAAACGCCTTCGAGCAAGGCTGGGTAAAACCCATCAGTGTGGCGCGCGAAAATGGTTTTAGCGTGGGCATTATTGGTTCGGGGCCTGCGGGAATGGCCGCCGCCGAAGAACTGCGCAAAAAAGGTTATACCGCCCACATCTATGATCGCTATGACCGCGTGGGCGGGCTGATGATTTATGGCATCCCCAATTTTAAACTCGACAAAAAAGTGGTCAAGCGGCGCGAAGATTTATTGCGCATGAGCGGCATCGAGTTTCATTTGAATCACACCATTGGCGAAACCATTTCGCTTGAGCAATTGCGCAGCCGCCACGATGCCGTGCTGATTGCAACGGGAGTATATAAAGCCCATGCATTGAATATTCCCAATGCGGGTTTTGATGATAAAATATCCGCGCTCGATTATTTAACCGCAAGCAACCGCACGCAGCTTGGCGATAAAGTTGCCGCATTCACCACAGGTGCGCTCAACGCCAAAGGCAAAAAAGTGGTGGTGGTAGGCGGCGGCGATACCGCAATGGATTGCGTGCGCACCGCTGTGCGCCAAGGTGCAAAATCGGTGACGTGTCTCTATCGCCGCGACCAAGCCAACATGCCAGGTAGTGCTCGCGAGGTGAAAAATGCCGAGGAAGAAGGCGTGGTGTTTGAATGGTTGAGTGCGCCCAAAGCGCTTGATAAAAACGGCAAGCGTGGCCGCGTGATGGTGGAACGCATGAAGCTGGGGATGGCCGACAAATCTGGCCGCTTAGAATCCGTTCCTATCGGTGCACCGCTGGAAGAATTTGATGCCGATATGGTGGTTGAGGCGCTTGGGTTTGCACCCGAGGATTTGCCCAAAATGTTTGGCGCGCC
>JAKFUW010000061.1 GCA_021732545.1 Alphaproteobacteria bacterium
CTATTATTTCAGCCACATCGCGCCAGAAAGCTTGGAAAGCATGGCCGCGTGATGATGTAGCTCATCATCGGTTGGGAAAAATTCTTTATATTTTAACATGTTGCTATTTTTCTGCGCGGTGCGCTCTGGCTCTTGGACTTGTGAATCCAGATGCAGCTTCACCTGCCTGCCGCCGAGCAATTCCATATAAACATCGGCCAATAATTCCGAATCCAGCAGTGCGCCATGCTTGGTTCGCGCCGATAAATCAATCGCAAAGCGTTTGCACAGCGCATCTAAGCTCGCAGGTTGGCCTGGGAATTTTTTGCGCGCCATCAGCACCGTATCAATCGTGCGCTTCATCGGAATTTCAGGATAACCGATGCGCTCTAGCTCCGCATTGATAAACTTCATGTCGAAAGATGCATTGTGAATGACGAGTGGATCGGTTTGCAAAAACTCTAGAAACGCATCGGCTATGGTTGAAAATAATGGTTTGTCGGATAAAAATTCATCGCTTAAACCATGCACCCGAAACGCCTCTTGTGGCATATCGCGCTGCGGATTCAAATAGACATGAAAATGATTGCCCGTCGGCAAATGATTCCATAATTCCACGCAACCAATTTCGACCACGCGGTGGCCCGAATGCGGATCAAGCCCCGTGGTTTCGGTATCGAGCACAATTTCTCTCATGCAAGCAACTCCTTTAATAGATCATCCAGCTGCGCTTGCGTTTCATGCCATGGGCATTGTGTATCAATCACATAATCGGCCAGCGCATTGCGTTTAGCGGCGGGTAATTGCCTTGCCAAAATTGCCTCAAGCTTTTCAGACGTCATGCCCATCCGGCTAAGTGCGCGGATGCGCTGAGTGGCAAGGCTGCAATCGGTGGTCGCGGTGACATCGCACCGCAAATGCGCATCGGTTTCAAACAACAATGGAATGTCGAGCAACACCAACGGCGCCCCTTGCTGTTTGCCGCGCTCTATCATTGCTTCTTCTTGGGCGCGCACACGCGGGTGCAATAGGGCTTCTAATTGTTTCATCGCTGCATCATCATGAAAGACCAGCGCGCCTAATTTTTTGCGATTAACCACGCCGTCTTCTATTGCATCAGGGAAATATTGGGCAGTCTGCGCCATAATCTCATGATCGTGTGAAAGCAGCTGGTGCACGCACGCATCCGCATCGATTCGCAACGCGCCACATGATTCCAGATAGGCCGCGACCGTGCTTTTGCCCGTTGCAATGCCGCCCGTTAAGCCCAGCACCTTTGTCATGCTTTCAATTGCTCCAGCACATGTGCTTGCAATGCGGGCGACACCTCGGGGCGCACGCCAAACCACGCCTCAAACCCTGGCACCGCCTGATGCAGCAACATGCCAATTCCCGTGAGCACTTCGAAGCCTCGACTTTGTGCCTGCACCAGCCACGGCGTCATCAGCGGGCGATAAACAATATCAGCAATGATGGCGTGGGCTGGCGCATGTTCTAACGATAATTCTAAATCGGGTTGCCCCGCCATACCAAGGCTGGTGGTGTTGATAATCACATCGCAACTCGCCATTGCTTTTTCTGCATCGCTCCACGCCACCACATGAATCTTGTCAACATCTTTTGCTAAAGCCTTCGCCCGATCTTGTGTACGATTCACTACTTTTATTTTCTCCACGCCGGCTTTTTGTAGCGCAACAATAATCGCACGCGCCGCGCCACCCGCACCAATCATCATCGCCGTTTTTAAGGCCGCTGTTTTTTGAGGATAGTGTGTTTTTAAATTATGATAAAAACCATAGCCATCCGTGTTATCGCCTATCCATTCACCATTTGCGCCTCGAATCAAGGTGTTCACCGCACCGATTTGTTTAGCCGCATCGGTCTTATTTGCAACAATCGCAGCCACTGCTTCTTTATGAGGAACGGTAACATTGCATCCAACAAACCCCATGCGCTGCATTGCATCCAACACCGTTGCTACATCTGCACCCTCTATTTTAAACGGCACATAGGCGCCGTCAATTTTATAACAATCCAACCAATAGCGGTGGATCATCGGCGACAGCGAATGCCCGACCGGATTGCCAATAATCGCCGCGATTTTTGCGTTACCTGAAATCATACATTTTGCGCACGTTTAGCAATTTGTTTTTGGCGCATCTGAATAATCAACGCCGCCGTTTCTTCAACCGAGCGCCGCGTCACGTCAATCATTGGCCACCCTTGTTCACGATATAAGCGCTTGGACGCATCGATCTCGCGCTCCACTTCTTCTTTATCGACATAGTTGGTAAATTCATCGCTACTGAGCGTTTGTAATCTTGTTTTGCGAATTTGCAATAAACGCTCAATATCAATCGTTAGGCCTACAATCAAAGGGCCTTTGAGGCTTTTTAGATTATCCGGCAACGGGCAATCATTCACGAACGGAATATTGGCGGGCTTATAACCACGATAGGCTAAATACACACAAGTGGGAGACTTAGACGTGCGCGACACGCCCACCACCACAATATCCGCATCTTCCAATTCCCAATGTCCTTGGCCATCATCATGCGCGAGCGCAAAATTAATCGCATCCACACGGTCAAAATAAGTCGCACTTAGTTCGTGTTGCATGCCTGGGCGATGGCTGGCCTCGGCGTTTAAATAAAGCGAAAGTTCTCGTATGGCGGGGCCTAAAACAGGGATACACGGCAGGTTTCGTTTTTCACATTCGGTTCGCAAAATGCTGCGAAGCTCGTCATTGACCAAAGTAAACATCACCACACCTGGATATTCATCAATGCCCGTCAATACTTTTTCAATTTGGCCTTTGGTGCGAATCAATGACCAGACATGCTCTTTGGCAATCGCATCTTCAAATTGCGCAAGCGCCGCACGCGATACACTGCTCACCGTTTCACCGGTAGAATCGGATACTAAATGAAGGTGAAATTCTTTCATACTACTCTCTGCTCATGCACTTTATCGGTTTTGTGTATAAGTGCGAGTATAACAATTGGCTTATACACACATCTAGCAAATGCCTCGTTTTTATCCCCGCTGGCGTTTATTTCACACACAGTCTTTTGCACCTGCGCATAATTGCAGAGTTAATTTTTATCTATTGTGAATTACATTCTTTATCCACGTCTTGTTCATCTTGTTAAAGGACGCCGTTTTCTTTTTAAATATAAATTAGCTAGAGCATTCTTTACACAGCGTTATAAGTGATTTTTTAACGCTATGCTTTTTGTGCATAAATAAAAAAACATCATTCCATTTTGTGGATTAAGGTTTTTCATGCCACCTACTATAACATCATACCTTTTTTATATTCTTATTTAAGAAAGATGCCTGTATACTCTGGCCAATCAAACGGATTCAAACGTATCATGCACACTCATTTTTTTCATAGCCGCTTTCTTAAAGAAACATCTGAAAACCCACCTTTTTGGTTTATGCGACAAGCGGGAAGGTATCTTCCTGAATATCGAAAAGTGAGAGAAAATTTTCCTGATTTTTTATCCTTTTGTTATCATGCACAAGCAGCCGCTGAAGTTACATTGCAACCCATTACGCGGTTTGATATGGACGCCGCTATTTTATTTTCTGATATTTTAGTCATTCCTGATTTTTTAGGAAGACGTGTTTCATTTGTTAAAAATGAAGGTCCGCAATTAGAACCCATCACGGATGAAAAGGAAGTTGAAAAATTAGAATTGTCCCTCGTTTTAGAACGATGTGAACCGGTGATGAAAACGATTGGGTTGATTCAAAAAGAATTGCCTAAAACCAAAGCATTGATAGGATTTGCAGGCGCACCGTGGACGGTGGCATGTTACATGGTTGAAGGCAAAGGCAGCAAAATATTTGAAGCAACGCGCGGCATGTCTTATCAACGGCCAGAATTATTTTCGACGCTTATCTCGACGCTGACACAGGCAACGATTGTGTATTTGAAAGCACAAATTCAGGCGGGTGTAACATGTATAAAATTATTTGATAGTTGGGCAGGGCTTGCCACCACACAGCAATTTGAACAATGGGTGATTAATCCTACTCAAAAAATTGTATCAGACATTAAAAAAGACTACCCACATATCCCTATTATTGGGTTTGCTAAAAATGCAGGTGCCATGACCATGCGATATGCGTCCCAAACAGGATTAGATGCCATTGCATTGGATGCCTCAACCCCGCTTGATTGGGCAGCACAGCAATTTTCAAACACGCATGTGATGCAGGGAAATTTAGATAATATATTGTTAGCATCGGATCAAAATGAAACCATCGTGCAAACAAAAAAAATTATGAATGCGTGGAAAAATTATCCTTATATTTTTAATCTAGGACATGGCATTTTACCACACACACCGATCGATAATGTACAAGCATTATGCGACACCTTAAGAGGCCAATAAATGATTAGTCAAACTAAAAAAACAGCCATTATTTTGTTTAATTTAGGTGGCCCCGATAAACCAGAATCGGTAAAACCGTTTTTGTTTAATCTGTTTAATGATCCCGCCATCATTGGATTGCCAAACCCATTTCGTTGGTTATTGGCCAAACTTATTTCAAACAAACGCGCGCCGAAAGCGCAAGTTATTTATGGTCATTTGGGCGGAGGATCGCCAATTGTTAAAAACACGCAAGATCAAGCGGATGCCTTTGAAAAAAAACTAGATCCGCATGGGCAGGTTAAGGTGTTTATG
>JAKFUW010000063.1 GCA_021732545.1 Alphaproteobacteria bacterium
ACTTATATATACTCTGAAACAGGTTAACAAACTATGAGTGCGTACGATAAGAATCACACATCGATGATTTTTTTTTCATCTTATCAACAGATCGTTGCACGCATGCAACATCTAGATGTAGTTGGAGGTGTTTTTTGCCAACTAAATGTTGCGAGGAAGAAAAAATATTTAGTATTTGGTCGTTGGTATTTGGCGAAGTGTGTAGAAAATTTTCAATCACAAAAAACCAAATCCTAAATACCAATCACTTTCTTAACCGCAGTGCTTCGGCGAGTAAAAATGCCAGCTCCAAACTTTGCGACGCATTCAGGCGCGGGTCGCAATGGGTGTGATACCGATCGGATAATTGCAATTCCGAAATCGCCTGTGCACCGCCCAGACACTCGGTGACGTCTTGCCCGGTCATTTCAAAATGCACACCGCTTGCATGCGTGCCTTCGGCGTGATGCACCGCAAAAAAGTTTCGCACCTCGGATAAAATATCAGTGAACTTTCGCGTTTTATAACCAGTGGGCGACTTGATGGTATTGCCATGCATTGGGTCGCATGACCACACCACCGACTTGCCATGTTCTTTCACGGCGCGAACGAGTGGCGGCAGTTGCGCACCCACTTTGTCGGCGCCCATGCGCGAAATTAAAGTAAGCCTGCCTGCTTCATTTTTCGGATTCAAAATATCACACAAACGCAGCAGATCATCCACCGTCATCGAGTTGCCGACTTTGCAACCAATCGGGTTGGCCACGCCGCGTAAAAATTCCACATGCGCGCCATCGGTTTGGCGAGTGCGATCACCGATCCACAGCATGTGCGCAGAGCACGCATAATATTCTTCCGACACTTCATCGAATCGCGTCAGCGCCGATTCGTAGCCCAACAACAATCCTTCATGCGAGGTATAAAAAGTCGCTTCGCGAAGTTGCGCCATCTGCCCGGTATCCATGCCCGTTGCGCGGATAAAATTCAGGCAGTCATTGATGCGTTGCACAATCTCGTTGAAGTGGCGACCTTGCGGAGATTCGACCACAAAATCCATATTCCATTTGCTGATATGATCGAGCGCAGCATAGCCGCCTTTGGCGAGCGAGCGCAAAAAGTTGAGCGTGACGCCCGACTGATAATAGGCTTGCAGCAAGCGCTCAGGATCGGCCACGCGAGACGCCGCATCGAATTCCATGCCATTGACCATATCGCCGCGATAGCTTGGAAGCTCGGTGCCGCCCAGCGTTTCGGTGTTGCCCGAACGCGGCTTGGCAAATTGCCCTGCCACGCGCCCTACTTTCACCACAGGGCGACCCGCGCCATACATCAGCGCCATGGTCATCTGCAACATCACGCGCAGAAAATTACGCAGATTTTGTTCGTTGAATTCCGCAAAGCTCTCGGCGCAATCGCCGCCTTGAAGCAAAAACGCTTTGCCCTCAGCGGCCATTGCAAGCTCGGCTTTCAGTGCGCGCGCTTCTTCAGGCGAAGTGATGGGCGGCAAGCCTTTGAGCTTGGCTTCGGCCTGCGTCAGCGTTGCGGCATCGTTATATTGCGGCTGTTGCTGCACAGGAAATTCGCGCCAGCTATCGATGTTCCATTGTGGCTCAGAATGTTGCGGTGCAGCTTTAGCGTTCATGGCGTCTCTCTATTGTTCACGATTCATAATGATGCTTCGTCATCGCCTGAATTTTTCGTAGAAAAATTATAGGGCGATCCAATTTGTTTAGTGGATTCCCCAATAATTTGCTTCGCAAATTCGGGGAATGACGACCAGCTTGCATTATACCCGCTATAATCGTATAGCAAGGGCACCAAATATCTAAGGAGTTATGCCTATTATGTCCAGTTCAATCGATGCCGAAAACACCATCGCCTTTGCCGGAATCGCTGGAGCCAATGCCGATTTGGCGTGCCGCGCGCAGCATCCTTATATGGCAACGCTTGCGGTGCCCGAGTTTGATGATGTGTTTGAAGCGGTGGAAAATGGCACCGTCAAATATGGTTTAATCCCGATTGAAAATTCGCAAGCGGGCAGGGTGGCGGAGATTCACAACATTCTGCCGCAATCGAATCTGCATATTGTCAGCGAATATTTGTTGCGGATTGAGCATCATTTGTTTGGCATTAAGGGCGCAAAGATCGAGCAAGTGCAAAAAGTCTATTCGCATACCCAAGCGCTGATGCAATGCCGTAAAAATCTTCGCGCACTGGGCGTGCAGGCGGTGCTTCACCCCGATACGGCGCTGGCAGGGCGCGATGTGGCGCAATGGAATGACCCAAGCAAAGGGGCAATTTGCTCGGAGCTTGCGGGCGCGTTATATGGGCTGGAGCTTTTGCAAAAAAACATGGAAGATGATTCGCGCAACCAAACGCTTTTCATCACCATCTCGCGCGAGCCGGTTGACCCCGAAGAACAGGCCGGCACCATTTTAACCAGCCTGATTTTTACGGCGCGAAGCATTCCGGCAGCACTCTATAAAAGCCTCGGCGGGTTTGCAACCAACGGCGTGAATCTGGTGAAGCTGGAAAGTTATATCGGCGCAGGGATGGGCGGTAGTGTGCAGTTTTTCATCACACTCGAAGGCCATCCGCGAGAACGCCGCGTGCAACTGGCGCTGGAAGAACTCGGATTTTTCAGCCAGAAAACTAAAATTCTGGGTGTGTATCCCGCCGATATGAAACGCTATGGGTGAGGGTGCGAAGGCACGAAAATAAGAAGACAGGAAGACACGACCATAGAGGGGTGTCATCCCCGCGTTGGCGGGAATCCAGTTCTTAAAAAGTTCTTTTGACGGCGTGCCCCGCCTTCTGGATGCCCGTTTTCAAGGGCATGACCAACGAGAGTGAGAAAAAACTTCACGCAATTGTCATACCATTAACGTATTCTTTCTTTTAACATATTCTTATGATTTTAATGGTATGATTCAGGATCGAATGATTCATTAGATTGAAAACTGTGCGGAAATGGAAAGATTAAATTATGTCAACAAAACATCATAAGTTGCCGAATGGATTAGAGGTTTTAACTCTGAGCTCAGCTAGTCCTGATGACAGTAAATATGCAGCAAAAATGGTTGCCAGAGCGCACCTAATGCTTCCTGATTATGCGGATGGTTGGGGTGAAGAGCTTACGCACTGGCAAGAACGCATTGCAACGGGTGGCGTGGCCGAAGAAATCCCTGGTCGCAAGGGAGAAAAATATTACCTGCCTGAGTTAAATATCACAATTGTAGGAACCCATTTGGATGATCCACTAAGAGCTGATATTAAGGGCTTTGGGTATGGTGAATATCATGCAAAATCTAAAACTGCGCACATTCCTTATTACGCTGATTTGGCTACCGGAAAGTACTCAGATTCAGCAGTCATACAAGCAATCAGAGATTCTCAGATTGAAGCGCTTTCAAAAAACGGCAGAGATCTAAAGGCTGTGTTTGAAGAATTACCCGATGGTGAGAAACCATTGTTTCAGCGCAGCGGACATACGGTAAACTTCAAGCAATATGCTACTGCTCCTTGGTATGATTATGGTTCTGATACTATTGATTAGAAAGCACCGTTGCAGGATTTTAAACTTCATGTATCTAGCCCAAAGGGAGAGAAAATCGATCCAAAAACGGTTGAGGCATTTTTAGAAGATCATCACCAATATAACTCGAGCAAAAGTTTTGGAGAGAATGTTGTTAATTTTCCCAATCAACTGCGAGGTGTGAATAGTGATTTAGCTGCCATGAAAGAAGGAACTCGGGATGTTTTATCTGCGCCCGTTCAGCGTGCGGCAGTTGCAAGATAGGGCTTCCTAAAAACGGTACATCAAGACAAAAACTTCACGTAACTGTCATATCCGCCTCTGATGCTCATGCTATAATGTAAATATGGAAAAATCTTATTCACCAAGCTTTTTAGGGACGCTCAGTAACTATACTGGAGGAGCGGTTTCGTCGATTCGCAATACCACGGGTTCAGTGGTAGCAGGTGTGGGAAGTTATGTGCCTAACTTTTCGCGGGCAGAGCTGAAACGCCCAGATATTATCGACCCAACCAGCCAAGAATCGTTTGACGCCTTCAAGCGTTATAACGTAGCCACCAACGCCGCAGCCAGCGATAGCCGTATGTGGGCCAATACCATTGATAAAGTGCTTGGTTATATCATGTTTGGTGCGGTAGCTGCTTTTTCAGGCGCTATGGCTTTGAATCCATTTTCTTATGCTGCTCTTGCTTTTCCCGCCGCTATTTTCATTGGAGCACTCACGCTTTCGGTTGGAGCTTCCGTTTATTTTAGGCGTTCCGCCGACACCGAAATCACCGCCAAGTCGATGGACGTGAATGATTTTCATAGCCAGCGCGAGGCGGCGTTGATCGGCAAAGAAGTTGCCAAAGAAGTTAAAAAGATCATCAGCGAAGAAAAAGCACCAAAAAAGGATGCAAATCCTTGCTTAGAAGCGCGCCCGCAGGTGAGCCAGATTTCATTGCAAGGCGTGCAGATGGAAATTTCAGGCCAACAGCGTTTGAACTAGCGTCATCGCGAGGAGCGCGTTTGCGTGACGTGGCGATCCATAGAAGTAAGGGTTGGATTGCTTCGCTTGGCACACGTGCTCGCTCGCAATGACAAATACGAAACCACAAAAAAGTTAATATTTTGTTAATTTAATATCCAATAAATTTTATATATTTTGCTGGTTTGAGTGTCA
>JAKFUW010000286.1 GCA_021732545.1 Alphaproteobacteria bacterium
CCTCAGGCGTTATTTTTCCGCTGGCAATTTCCACCGCCATGGTGCGGATGGCTTGCATCAATTCCTGCCTGCTGCCATAGCTGAGCGCCACGGTCAGATGCAGCGCATTGTTGCGCGCAGTTAAAGTTTCGGCGCTTTTAAGTTCTTTTTGAATGGCGGGGCTCAGGCGCGATTGATCGCCGATAAAGTGCAGCCGAATTTGGTTCTCGTGCAGCGATTTAACTTCTTTGCGCAAATAAAAACGCATCAGATCCATCAGATCATTGACTTCGGGTTCAGAGCGATTCCAATTTTCCGCCGAGAACGCATAGATGGTAAGGTATTGAATGCCCAGTTCGCGGCAGCCTTCCAGCACCGATCTTAGCGTTTCCGCGCCGCGCTGATGACCCAATTTGCGAGGCAGCCCGCGTGCGTTTGCCCAGCGCCCATTACCATCCATAATCATGGCAACATGTCTCGGCACGGCAAGAGGCGCTTGGTTGGGAGTGATCGATGTTTGTGCAATTTTTTTCATCGTCATTCCCTATCCGTCATTGCGAGCATGTTTGAAAAACATGCGTGGCAATCCAACTTTAAATATCATGGATTGCTTCGTCGTTTTACTCCTCGCAAAGACGACCACGGGTAATTACACGCTTAAAATTTCTTTTTCTTTGGTCACCAGCGCCTCGTCGATTTTCTTGATGTGATCATCGGTTGCTTTCTGGATTTCGTCGGATAAACGGCGGTGCTCATCTTCAGAAATATCGCCGTCTTTTTCTTGTTTTTTGATTGAATCCATCCCGTCGCGGCGCACATTACGCACAGCAACCTTGGCATTTTCGGCATATTTGGAAGCGACCTTGGCAAGCTCTTTGCGGCGGTCTTGCGAGAGTTCTGGTACGGGCACCCGAATCGATTGGCCATCGGCGGCAGGATTCAACCCCAAACCCGATTCGCGGATGGCTTTTTCCACGGCTTTCACCAAGCCTTTGTCCCACACATTCACAATAATCATGCGCGGCTCTGGCACGCTGACATTCGCCACTTGGTTGAGCGTCATCATGGAACCATAAGCATCGACCTGAACAGGTTCTACCATGCCCGCCGAAGCTCTGCCAGTGCGCAAGCCCGCAAATTCGTTGAGTAAGGTTTTGAGCCCGCCATCCATACGGCGTTTAAGGTCTGCGATGTCGGTCATGAGTATGATCCTTTGATTGGAATATTAATCTTGAATGATGGTAAAGGTGCCTTGCCCGCAGATCACGCGAGCAAAAGAGCCATCTTGAATGGAAAACACCAGAATGGGAATGTTGTTTTCGCGCGAGAGCGAAATGGCTGAGGCGTCCATCACCTTCAAATCTTTGGCGAGCACATCGTGATAGGTCAACGTTTCAAAGCGCACCGCATCGGCATGTTTTTTGGGGTCTTTATCATAGACACCATCAACTTGCGTGCCTTTCATCAGCGCGTCGCAATTCATTTCCGATGCGCGCAAGGCCGCAGCCGTGTCGGTTGTGAAAAACGGGTTGCCGGTGCCTGCTGCAAAAATCACCACACGCCCGCGCTCCATGTGCCGAATCGCGCGGCGGCGGATATAGGGTTCGGCCACTTCCTTAATATCCATCGCAGAAAGCACGCGGGTTTCTAGCCCCTTTTTTTCCATGATATTTTGCAATGCCAGCGCATTAAGCACCGTGGCAAGCATGCCCATATAATCGGCGCTGGAGCGATCGATGCCTTGAGCTGCGCCCGATATACCGCGAAAAATATTGCCGCCGCCCACCACCACACAGACCTGCACGCCCAGATCAATCACCTGCTTAATATCGGTTGAAATGCGTTGCAAGGTGGCAAGGTCTTGCCCGAAGGCTTTATCGCCCATCAATGCCTCGCCCGATACCTTGATCAACACGCGTTTATAGCGTGGCTGCGGCGCAATATCTGTGGCGGGTTGAGACATAGTGGTTGGTATAGTGAAAAGGGCTTGGGGTGTAAAGACTTATCAGTTATCAGTTGTCAGGCGTCAGCTACCAGTATTCTGACTGACAACTGGGAACTGACGACTGACAACTTCTTTAAGCCGCTTCCTCATATTCGGGCAACATGCCCAGTGCGCGCATATAAAGTTCCAGCATGTGCTCTTGCTCATCGCGCTCGGCATGCTCCATTTTGCGCAGTTTAATAACTTGGCGCATGGTTTTCACATCGAACCCGTTGCCCTTGGCTTCGGCAAATACTTCGCGGATATCGACAGCCAGCGCAGCTTTTTCTTCCTCCAGGCGCTCAATGCGCTCGAGGTATGATTTGAGTTGATCTCCGGCGACTCCGCCTGTAGTGGGTGATTTTCTTGGCATGGCTTGCTTGCTCCTTTGGTTTTTTCGGTTTTCGCTTCTGCGAGGGCTAGCCCGAAGCAGTCTCGCAAGGGGTCATGAGATCGCGTCGTCGGCTTATGGCCTCCTCACGAAGGCGCTCAATTTAAACATAGACAGCCTTTGCGTACACGAAAAGGGCTTTTGCGCGAGCCTGTGGACGGTGTGTGGATAAAATATGCTCGACATTGGCGATGGCTTAGCTTAAAAACGCGACTCATTAGAAATGTTACCCCGAGCGGTTAAAGGTTATTTAACGCATTTGGGGCATGGTAGTTGTGTAAAGGAGGTAATTCGTTTGGTAGAAGTCACCGTTCGTGATGGCAACATCGATCAGGCACTGAAAGTGCTGAAGAAAAAGATGCAGCGTGAGGGCATTTTCCGCGAAATGAAGATGCGCAAGCATTTTGAAAAACCGTCTGAGCGCCGTGTGCGTGAATCGGCAGAATCCATTCGCCGTGCGCGCAAACTCGCTCGTAAAAACACCGATAAGTTTGATTAAACCCATTCGTCATTGCGAGACACGAGGTGGCGCGGCAATCTGGTTTAAGTTGAACATGGATTGCTTCGTTGCGCTTCGCGCTCCTCGCAAAGACGGGTTTTTTGTTAAATAATATTCATGAAAAAGGCGGCTAACCAGCTGCTTTTTTTGTGTGTTTCACATGCCAGCGCAGTGCATGTTCCTGATAGTCGGCGATGGTATTTTTGCGGGCATCACGCAGGTTTTGCATACTATGAATCAGGTTCACACCCTCGCCCAACCACAATGAAAACACATGGCTTTGATCTTTGACCAGCTGCTGGGTCTCGATGGTTTGGATCATGTCTTTGGCGGCATCAAATGCGTTGATAAAATCGCTCGCCACCCAATCATAGCTTAAATGATCGGTGCTGGGGATGCCGGATATTTTGCGTGCCTGAGTCGCATAATGCTCGATAACGCGGATGATTTCAGGAACCTGCGCGGCATCGAATAATCGCAAGGTTGTGGTCATAATCTGGCAGGTTTGGCTGATACCTTTCATCGCTTCACCAATTTTAATCACACGGTTGTGATAGATGGTTTCCATCGGCACTTGCTGGGTTTTGCCGATTTCGGAAAATACTTCTTCGATAATGCCGTCTTGATCGATGGATAAATCATACAGGCGCACGCATGCAAACATTTCAGGATGTTTGACCATGACGAAGCTGTAGAGTTTATGGATGTTATCTAAGATTTGTTTTTCGGGCGCATTAAGTTCGTCTTGGGTGTGGCTGCGGCGCATCTCGAGATAAACCCGCGATAGATCGCGGATGCGTGACACAATCCGCCCGAATAACACGCGCCCTACGCCACGGCGGTTGAGGTCGGTGGCTTGTTGATAGCGCGAAATGAGTTCGGCGATGGCTTCATCGGCTTTTTCGGGCGGTCGGGTGACATCGCGGGCATCGGAAATACGAAACACGCGGTCGCACAATTCGAGGTTTAAGCGCTCGCGGGCGCGGTGGACTTCGCCATCATGTTCCGGCTCAAAATAGGGCACCAAATGGCCGCTTCGCACCAGATAGCGTTCGCCTTGCACGCTGCAGACGCTGCCTGCCAAATCTCCTGATGCACGGTTATCATAGGCTTCCAATGTTGCCGTCATATCAGCAGCAGATTTGCCCGAATATTCCCACGCCATGGTTGATTGTCCTTGATTGATCTTATTTTTCAAAGGAAATTAACTTCACCCTAACAGAGTGAGATTAAAAAACCATGAAGAAACCGCCCAAGCCTCTGGATCAGGGGCAATTGTCCACAATCCAGTCCATGCGCAATATAGGGCCGAAAATGAAAGGTTATTTATCGCAGGTTGGCGTGGACACGCCCGCGCAACTACGCGGGTTGGGGCCAATAGAGGCTTTTTTGCGGCTCACGCTGCTTGCCCCTCATTTGCGCAATCGCATGGCACTTTATGCGATCTATGGTGCGCTCACCGATCAGGATTGCCTGCGCCTGCCGCAAGAAACCAAAGACTGGCTAGAGGATGAGCTTAAAAAGGCGGGTTATGAGCATTAAACCCTTGTTTGATTCACCGCTTTGCTATGCTATAACTCATACTCATGAGAACGACTACGCACACGCCTATCGATCCCTCGCTCGATGTTGAAGCTGAAATTATCCGCCTTAAGCGCGAGATGAATGCGGTGGTGCTCGCCCATTATTAT
>JAKFUW010000106.1 GCA_021732545.1 Alphaproteobacteria bacterium
TTCCCCATTCAGCGAAAATGGGAGCTTTTGAGAACCGCAGCGCAGTGTACATTTTAGTACATGAGCAGCGCAAGCGCAAAAAGCTGACATTTGCAGCCATGGGGAATGATTAAGTGAAATGACTATATTTATAATGTCAAAAAAATAATGAGACGCACATGGCATTGATCGATGATATTCGTATTAAGAAATCCGCTTTGGAAGCGCTGGCAGCGCGCTATGGTTTTGGTGACATTCGCATCTTCGGCTCGGCGCTTTATGCAGAAGAAGACCCAAAAGATATTGATCTTCTGGTGGATGTACCGCTGGGGCATAATGGATTAGGTATTGTCCAGTTTGGCGAGGAAGCAAGTGAATTACTGCATATCAAAGTGGATGTGGTGCGCGCTGATCGCATCTACCCACCGCTGGAAAAAAACATTCTTTCACAGGCGCAGTTTCTAGAGGAGATTCGATTAATGCCAGGAAAAAAGCCGCCGAAAAATTACATGGTCTATGTCGATCATATGCTGGAATATATTGGTAACATAAGGCGTTACGCTGAGCAGGCAGGCTCCGGTTATTTTGAAAATGATATGGTTAAGGAAGCGATTCTGTTTAATTTGGAGAAAGTCATCGAGAATGGCAAAAAGCTTTCCGATGAATGGAAGGCAAGTGAATCTTCGATTGACTGGAAGGCGATGGCAGGATTTCGCGACATTCTGGTTCATGATTACGAAGGCCGATTCGATCCCGATGTTGCAAAAGCGGTGGTTGAGAAAGAATTAGAGCCATTGAAAGCCGCGCTGCAACGTATGAAAGTCAGATATGGGGAAAGCAATGACCATTAAAAAAATTGCCGTATTAGGTTCGGGCGTCATGGGTTCTGGCATTGCGGCGCTGTGCGCGAATGCAGGGTTTGATGTGGTGTTGCTCGATATTGTGCCAGAGGGAGCGCAGGAGCGCGACCCAGCCTTGAGCCCGTCTCATCGCGAAGGTCAGCAGACCGTAGCGGGAGACAATCATAAAAAATCAGATCGCAACGCGCTTGCCAAAGGTGCGATTGAAAAACAACTCAGTAGCAAAATGTCAGGCTTTACCCACCCCAAAAATGCCAAGCGCGTGGTAGCAGGAAATCTCGAAGATGATCTGGATAAATTGGCCGAATGCGATTGGATTATCGAGGTGGTGCTCGAAAAATTAGAGGTCAAACACAAGGTTTACAAAACCATCGATGCGGTACGCAAAAAAGGCTCCATCGTATCATCGAACACCTCGACTTTGCCACTGAATAAATTGATAGAGCCGATGCCCGAATCGTTCAAAGCGGATTTTATGATCTCGCATTTTTTCAATCCGCCGCGCCACATGCCGCTGCTCGAAGTGGTCAAATCGCCAACCATGCCGCAAGCCACCTATGACGCCGTGAAACATTTTGCTGATGTGCATTTGGGTAAGGGGTGTGTGGAGTGCAAAGACACCCCCGGATTTTTAGCCAACCGCATTGGCGTTTACTGGCTGATGGTGGCGCTGTATGACGCGATTGAAATGGGCATCGCGGTGGAAGATGCCGATGCGATCATGGGCAAGCCGCTGGGAATACCCAAAACAGGGGTGTTTGGTTTGTTCGATTTAATCGGGATTGATCTGATGCCGCTGATTGCGAAAGCGATGCTCGATACACTGCCCGAATCCGATGTGTTTCGGAGCATTTATCATCAGCCTGAGTTGGTGACGAAGATGATTGCGGATGGCTATACCGGACGCAAAGGCAAGGGCGGATTTTATCGCCTTGATGCCAAGAAGAAAAAAGAAGTTATTAACTTGAAATCGGGTGAATATGCCGCGCAAAAAGAATCACGGCTGGAAAGCGTGAATGTGGGAAAAGCAGGTTTGGCTGCGGTGTTGTCGCACCCTGATGCGGGTGGCAAATATGCGGCGAGCGTGATGCTGAAAGTGCTGCATTATGCGGCGTCATTGGTGCCTGAAATTTCCGATTCGATTCGCAACATCGATGATGCCATGAAAATGGGTTACGCATGGAAATGGGGCCCGTTTGAGCTAATCGATAGATTGGCTTATGGTGGCAAAAGTGGCACTGAAATTTTTGCAGCAAAATGTGTGGAATTTGGGTTGCCGGTGCCAGCGATTATTGCACAGGCTGCGGGACGTACATTCTATAAAACAGATGCTGGCCAAGAATGGGTTTTAGGATTGGATGGCGACTATTCAGAGGTTATTTATCCCGCTGGTTCGCTGATGTTATCAGACGTTAAAATCCGCAGCAAGCCGGTGATGAAAACGGGTGCCGCCAGCCTGTGGGATATGGGCGATGGTATCGCGTGTTTTGAACTCAACACCAAAATGAACACCTTTGATTTGGATGTGTTTGCATCGCTGCATAAAGCGATTGATGTGGTGCAGCGCGATTTTAAAGGTATGGTGATCGGCACCGATGCGGAGCGTTTTTCATTGGGTGCGAATCTGGGCTTTTTTATGCTGGCCGCAAACACGGCAAGCTGGTGGGCGATATCGGACGCGGTGCGTGCGGGTCAACATGCGTTTATGGCGCTTAAATTTGCGCCGTTCCCATCGGTAGCCTCGCTGTCGCACATGGCGCTGGGTGGCGGCTGCGAGCTATTACTCCATTGCGACGCGGTGCAGGCACATATCGAATCTTATCCCGGATTGGTTGAGGTTGGGGTGGGCATTGTTCCGGGTTGGGGTGGCTGCAAAGAGATGTTGCTGCGCCACTTTGCGCTGCAAGGAAAAGCGATGGCCGGTGGCCCGATGCCACCGATTTCCAAAGTGTTTGAAATGATTTCGATGGCGAAGGTGGCAGGCAGCGCACACGAGGCACAAGAGATGCAAATTCTCAATGCCAAAAGTGGTATCAGCATGAATCGCCGCCGCGTGCTGGCCGATGCGAAAATACGCTGTTTGGAATTGGCGAAAAATTATCAAGCACCCGTTCCTGCAACGTTGAATTTACCCGGCGCTTCGGGTTATGCCGCGCTGTGTATGGCGGTGGAAAATTTCGTGAAAAATGGCAGAGCCACACCACATGACGAAGTGGTGAGCAAGGCACTCGCCCGCGTGCTGACAGGCGGTGATACTGATATAACGCAAGCCATCACCGAACAACAATTGCTTTATTTGGAGCATGAAATATTCATGACACTGGTCAAATCCAAAGGCACGATCGCCCGTGTGGAACATATGCTAGAGACGAACAAACCGTTGAGGAATTAACATGACGCTTGATGAATTACGCACCAAATACCGTGATGATATTTTGCGGATCACAGGCGAATATGGCATGGAGAATGTGCGTGTATTTGGCTCGTTTGTGCGCGGACAAGCACATGAAAAAAGCGATCTTGATTTGTTGGTAACGCTTACGAAACCCGTTGGTTGGGGTTATGCAGGATGCCAAATTGATTTAGAAAATAGATTGCATATGCCGGTTGATTTGATCTCGGATCGCGGATTAAGCCCTCGCATTGGGCCACATATTTTACAAGAAGCAGTGCCTCTATGAAGCGCGAAGACAAAGAACGTTTGGGTCATATGATTGATGCCATACGCATCATTCGAGAGCTGGACGATGGTGTGCGTGATCTTAAAACACAATTAGCAGTAGAGCGCACATTAGAGATCATCGGCGAAGCGGCGAATCATGTATCGAAGTCAATTCAGGCATTACATCCGCAGATTCCTTGGGCGCAAATTATTTCTTACCGCAACAAATTAATTCATGCCTATTTTGGCAATGATGAAAATGTATTATGGGACATTGTTGATAATCACTTGAATGAGTTGGAACATCATATCCAAGCCATTCTTGATCAAAAGGAGAGCTAACCATGCCCACTTATATCGCGCCAATTCAAGACTTCACTTATCTCATCAACGAGTATCTGGGCTTGGAAAACTATGCCGATGTGGAGGGCATGACCGAGGCGAAAGAATTAGTAGAACCGCTGCTCGAACAAGCCGGAAAATTCTGCGAGCAGGTGTTGCATCCGCTCAACCAAGTGGGCGATCGTCAGGGGTTGAAATATGATGCGAGCACGCACAGCGTGACGATGCCCGATGGCTTTACTGAGGCGTATAAACTCTATGTGGAAGGCGGCTGGCCAACCTTGGCGTGGCCCACCGAATATGGAGGCCAAGGCTTGCCCGAATTGCTCAACATGCCGATGTTAGAGATGGTGTGCTCGGCCAATGTGGCCTTTGGCCTCACGCCTGGTTTAACACACGGTGCAATCAGCGCGATATTGCAGCATGGCAGTGAAGAACAAAAACAAATCTATGCCACCAAAATGATTACGGGCGAGTGGTCAGGCGTGATGTGTTTAACCGAGCCACAATCGGGCACCGATTTAGGATTGGTGCGCACGCGTGCGACACCCAACGCCGATGGTTCCTATAAAATTGAAGGTAATAAAATCTGGATCTCAGCTGGCGAACACAGCATGACCGAAAATATCGTGCATCTGATTTTGGCGCGTCTGCCCGATGCACCCGAAGGCAGCAAAGGCATCAGCC